>JAQTRT010000301.1 GCA_028711675.1 bacterium
GGATAAACTGGAGGAAAAAATAAACGAACTGATCAGGAAGAACAAGGAAGCCGGGAAGAAGGAGAAGGACCGGACCAGCCCGGATGACCTGACCGGTCCGGTCAAACAAAGCGCGCTGTCCCGGAACAATTCGAAACTGATCGTCCATGATTTCAAGGAACTGGACAGTAAGACCGTCAACACCGTGGGCGACAGGATCAGGAACGAGATCGGGTCCGGTATCATCCTCCTGATCAATACAAGCCAGGAAGAGGATAAATTCTCCCTGCTTTTACTGGTGTCCGATGATCTGATGAAAAAAGGCCTGGAGGCCAATAACCTGATCCAGAAGATCCTGAAGCTGGTGAACGGTACCGGCGGCGGCCGTAAGGACAGAGCCCAGGGCGGCGCTAAGGATATCCGGCTTGTCCCTGACCTGAAGGAGAAGTCCCGGGAGATGCTCTTAAATCTATTATAAGGGAATAAAAATGAATAAAAAAATATTATTTATACTGGTCCTGCTCATATCCGCCCTCATGGTCATCCTGCTCGTTCTGCGGGTGAAAGGCGCGGTCCTGTTCGTGTCGCTGGCGCTGCTGGTTAATTTTATCCTGACCCTGCAGCTCTCCAGAGGCGCGCTTGCCTCCCAGGAAGACCATATCGCAGATTTAAAGTTCAAACTGAACGACCTGCTGAACGAACTGGGAAAGGATAATGTCGATCCGCAGCTGCTGGAGGATATGTATGTGAAATCCATCAAGCTGTTCCAGACACTGGTCACCGACAAGGAGACAGGGACCGTGAACGAGAAACACTTTAAATCCCTGTTCCAGAACGAGATCAACCGGTCTGTCCGGTACAATAAGACATTCTCGCTCCTGCTGATCAAGATATTGAACCATAAAGAATTCAAAGAAGGCTTGAATTACCTGCTTAAGAAAGTAGCTTCCGTCATCAAAGGCTTCATGAGGGACGTAGATGTCCTGGGCCGGTACAGGGACGAGAACCTGATCCTTCTCCTGCCCGAGACCGGGATCAAGGGAGCCAATACCGTGGGGGAAAGGATCATCACCTACTCCAAGAACATCAGGGATGAACAGGGTAATCCGTTCAACCTTCTCCTCTCCATCGGCATCAGCGTCTGCCCCATCAACGGCAAGAACGTGGATGTGTTGATCAATGCATCGGAGAAGAATATCGCCAACGCGGACAGGCTGGGCGGTAACCAGGTCATCTTCAACGCGGAGTGATCACGGCTTCCTGATGAGCCTGATGAATTCCTCTTTTAATCTTTCCAGGTTTGTCTTGTTCAAAGCGGAAATGAGGATATATTTTTTTAACGGCGGTTTACTGTCCGTTCCGGGCAGCAGGTCGGCCTTGTTCCCGGTATAGACGATCTTCTTTTTAACCAGTCCCGGATCATACTCCCTTAATTCTTTTAAGAGCGTCTTTGCTTTTTTTTCATGCTCTTTTTCCGAGATGTCCACCATGAGACAAAGGATCCGCGTGCGTTCGATGTGCTTCAGGAACTGCGTGCCCAGGCCTTTCCCTTTATGGGAATCTTCGATGAGGCCGGGCAGGTCAGCCAGCCTGTAAGGGCGGTGTCCCTTGTCGTAAAAAATACCCAGATTGGGGCTGAGAGTGGTGAAGGGGTAATCCGCTATTTCCGGCCTGGCTTCTGTCATGGCCTTCAGCAATGTGGATTTTCCCGCATTGGGGAATCCCACCAGACCCACGTCCGCCAGCAGTTTTAATTCAATGATGATCGTCAGTTCCTCACCCGGATGGCCCGGCGTGGCTTGCCGGGGGGAGCGGTTGGTGGATGATTTGAAATGAGTATTGCCCTGGCCTCCCAGACCTCCCTGGGCCACTGTGAATTCTTCATCGTGGCGCATCAGTTCCTTTAACACGGCTTTGGTCTCGAATTCCCTGATGATCACTCCGGCGGGGACAAAGATATATTCATCCTTGCCGTCCTTCCCTGTTTTTTTGAACGCACCGCCGTTCCCGCCCCGCATGGCTTTGACCAGATTGATCTGGGTGAGGTGGGAAAGGTCGGAGAGATTGGAATCCACTTTAATGATAATACTGCCGCCGTGGCCGCCGTCACCGCCGCCCGGTTTGCCTATAGGCTGGTACTTATACCGTTCAAAGGAAATGATCCCGTCCCCGCCGTTCCCGGCCTTTACTTTCAGATAGGTCTCATCGATGAATTTTTTCATGTGCTCCTTTCCTCAGACAACAACGATCTTTTTTTTATCCTTGATCAGTTCCAGGGCGTCCTCGAACCATTTTTTATACTTCCGCAGTATGAAATCATGGTGATAGACGTCATTTCCTTTCACTTCCCTGATGTTTTCGCGCTGAACGACAAAGGTGAAATTAAGGGTCTCATAATTATAGAATTTGTTCATCCGGCTCAGGTAATACAGCTCCTTATAGGTGCCCCGGCAGTGGGTCTTGTAATTGACGTAATTCAGGTCCAGTCCCACGAGGTAAACCGGGTCCGCGTCCAGGAACAGGGCAAGATCCAGGGCATTGGTGGATACCGAGCCGCCCGACTGCAGGCCGCCGAAATCGCCGTACTGTTCGATCAGCGGCCGGATATCATCATCATAATATTTTTGAAAACCGTCAGCCTGAAAATCCCGGATGAGCTTATACGTGTACGTCACGAATTTTTCCCTGAAGAACTTTGTGATACGGGGGAACGAAATGATATCAAAGACGAGCCGGACAGGATCCGGGAAATCCAGGAATTTGAAATCATTCAGATTCTCATATTTTGCGTCAAGGCTCAAGACATAATCCGGCTCTATTCCGTGTTTCATCAGGTACCGGAGAGCCGTATCGACAGAGACCAGGACCATCCTGTCCCGGCTGGTCCTGATGAAATCCATGTTCTTTTCCAGGGACGGCCCGGCTGAGGCGATGATAAGGGGTTTCCCGGAAAGGGAATTCTTCAGTTCCAAAAGCTTGCGGACATGAAGAAGGGAAGCGGAATTTTTCCGGATATTCCTCTGCCATAATTCCCTGAAGTTCCTTTCTGTCAATATATTACTGTAGAACGTGGTGAATTCCTGGAGCAGGGATGTTTCGATACTGTCGTATTTTTCCCGGAAAAGCCCGGTGAGCGGTATATATTTGAATATCCTGAACTTGATATCCTGTTTGATCCTGATCAGATGAAGGTAGGAGATGAGGTTCTGGACCCTGTCCATATCCTTGTCCGTGAAATAATAGATACGGGGATGGGTCAGGAGTTCGGCCGGTGCTGTGTCCAGGAACGTCCGGAAGAGCGTCATTTCGGTCTCGATGCAGATGAAATAATGGTCCGGATAGCGGTGAACCATTTCTTTCAGATGGTAACCGAGTCCCAGGCCCAGGATAAAGACAGCTTCCCCGGGCCGGACCTGAAAGGACGCACCATTTCGCGGGCTTCCTGTTCCGGATCATACCGGCTGTGGATGTATGTCCCTTTTCCCTGAGCCGGCCATTTTATGGTCCAGGACCCGGACCGGCTTTTTTCCGGTTCAAGATCT
>JAQTRT010000302.1 GCA_028711675.1 bacterium
GGATTCACCGCAGGCTCGAACTGGGCGGGTAATGCCAGATATTCCGGCGGGACCAAGCTGTATACATGGCCTTATGCTAAAACAGGGTTCGTTACTTATTCGGCTGACGGCCAGACAGTGATCGCCCGGTACGGCCAGGACCTTGATCCCGACAGTGACTATGACAATATTTTATTAAATAAATTCCTGGCCACGACCAATCTTGCCGACGCACCGGACGGGGATGTGGGCAATGACTGGGAGACTATGGTGCCGTTCTACGATGACGGCTTAACGGGGCATGAGATCGATTACGGACGGGGAGCGGGCGAATCCGGTGACGGGATCTATTCGGCGAACCAGAGCTTTATGATCAAGCTGGGTACGGGATGGAATAACGGCGTTTATATCGTCCGGGGAGGGATCGAATTAACAGCCGTTGACGCGCAGGTCGATATCGGTGATGGCGGCCAGCGCACCGTTCATTTTGTCCCTTACTGGAAAGGCGGATATATCTCCAGCGAATCGGCCCAGAGCACATTTGAAGTGGATATCCAGGGCGTTAACCCGGTTGATTCCATGCCTCCCCATATCACCGCTGTTTCACCGGAGAACGGGTCTACTGTCGTTTACCGTCTCTCTTCGGTCTCCTGTTCCCTGGAAGATGACCTGAACGGCAGCGGTGTTGATTTGTCCGCGTCCGATATTTACCTGACGTACACGAACGGCAACAGGGTGGCCGGTAAAAAGATCAATAACGGTACGGATGTGATCAGCTGGCAGTTCGATACGCCATTGAGCTATGACGGTAATTATAATATTTATGTGAAACCTGTGGATAAAAGAGGCAACCAGCCTGCCGATTATACCAAATACACGTTCACGCTCGATATCGAAGAAGATGATTATAATATGATAACTGTTGAAAAAGGGGGGAATGTCCTGGATAATAAAGGCCGGGTCTGTCTCAGGGTACCCCCTTATGCCGTGGACCAGGATATGCGCGTTACACTTTTTACGCCTTTTTCCTTTCCCGGCACATTCAATGTGTACGGCGGGATCCAGTTCATGCCTTCCGTTATATCTTTTAAACGGCCCGTGGAATTGATCCTGCATTATTCGGAAACGGAAAGGGCTGAACTGGCTTCTGCGGGTTTTCTGGAATCCGATCTGAGGGTGTATAACTGGAGGACAACGAGCTGGGAACATTTGGGCGGCAATGTCGATTCCGATTCGTCCCTTGTTTCCGTGAGCGGTGTCAGGAAGATCGACGGTTATTACGGCCTGCTTCCCGAATCCGTGGGCGGATTGCCCGGGGATATCATCTCGGATATCCAGGTGGATAAGCCGTTCAGGAAGAACGGGTATATCTCATTCCGCGTGTCGGGTTCGATCTCTTCCCTGAAACTGCTGATCTATGACATAGCGGGGAACTTCATCAAAGAGATCTCAAACGCCAACGGTTTGATCTCCCCTGTCCGGAACGCAGGATACTACAGTTTAAGCTGGGACTTGAGCACGGAAGTGAACCAGAATACCGTGAATAACGGCATCTATGTGTTCCGGTTCGTTGCGGAAAAAGCGGGCGGAGAGACGAAGACCGTCTCAAAGGCCATACCTGTGATCAAATGAACGGCAATTCGAATAAATGTTCTTATCAGGCAGCAGGATTTCATGAACGTAATTGAGGCCAGGACATTCCGGGAACGGCTTATGGGACTTATCCCGTACCGGGAGTGGGAGAAGGATGACCTCCTCCTGTTCCGGCATTGCCGTTCCATCCATACATTTTTCATGCATTTCCCCATTGATGTGATCATGGTGGACCGGCATGACAGGATCGTCCGGCTGGAGAAAGGGATGAAGCCGGGGAAGGTCCTTGTAGGATGCATGGGGATCACGTGTGTTTATGAGGCCAGGGCCGGTTTTATCGGCCGGTATTCATTACAGGCAGGGGACCTTTTCCCCGGCACTGCGAAGAACGGTCTATAACTCGAACAGGAGGTTTGTATCGTGAAACAGCGAATACCACTGCTAGGAAACAACCTGAAAAAGGGGATAAACGACCTGTTGAAAAGGATCCTCTATAAATACAACATCACCCTGAACTATTATATCATCAGCATCCTGTTCATGATCATATTTACGTTCATTCTGATCCAGATCACAGGAGAGAATATCCTGAACCATGAATCGTATATATTAAAGAAGGAATTCCTGGAACAGAACATGAAATACACGAAAGAACTGGCAGACCGTATCGGTTCATATATGGAGAACCTGGATACCCTTTCCATCGTGGACACCATTGACCGGTTGAGCAAGGAAGGACTTGTGGTCCTGGCCTATGTCCTTAACGGCAACGGGGAGGTTGTGGCCCATTCGGTAAAATCGGAGATGTTTAAAAAATACCAGGACCCGTTCCTGAACAAGAAAAACCTTAAAATTATCTCAGATAATGTGAACAAGGTCTGGTCTAAAGAGGAAGAGTATAAGGGCATCAGCGTGGTCAAATTTTCCAGGCCCGTCCTTCTGCAGTTCGCCAAGAAAGAGGTCATCAACGAGCTGGAGATGTCGCAGGAAAAAAACGCTGAGTCATCGTTCGGCGAAGGATTCCGGAGTAAAGTGCCCATGTCCAATAAAATAGTCATGCCTGAGTCCGTTGTCAGTTCCAAGGACCTGACTAAAAAATTTTATGTAGCCGGTGTTGTCCATGCCGTGTATTCGACCGAAAAACTCTCCCTGATCTCCAGTTTTTCCAGAAGGGCTGTCCTGATCTATTATTTTACTTCCTATCTCCTGGCGATTTTTCTGGGATATGTGATCGGCCGTATCATCGAAACATCCATGAAAAAAGCCAATCTTCAATTATCAGCTATCCTGAGAGATGAAGAAGTAAAACCCATCAATTTCCAGTTCAGAGTGGATTCCTTTAAAAAAATATTCTATACCATCAATCAACTGGTATTCAAGTTCAGCGATTATTCGAGTTCCTTCCAGTCCCGGATGGATGATAGTGATGCCACACATGACCGTATTCTGGAAAAGCTGGGGGACCATGTCCACTGCGGTCTTCTGATCACAGACAAGTATCTGAAAATAGAGTTCATCAATCCCATCGCGCTTTCTTTTCTGGGTAAAAAAATGGAAGAGTGCATCAATGACAACCTGGAGCATCTTTTCCAGAAAGACGCAAAATTAATCGGGGAAATAAACACTGTCGTTTCCGGCAAGCTTCAGGATGAAGCATATTCTTTCAACATCGGCGACACCCGGTATTCTCTTTTTCCCATCCTCACCGGCGGCAGGATGATAAAACTGCTGATCATCTTCGAGTCCAAGGGCATGGCCGTTAAAGGGAAAAAACAGGAAAACGAGGTCCGGGAACCGGCAGCCGGGGAAAAAGAAGAAAAGCCGGCACCTGCCAAGGATGAATCAGCCCAGTCGAAGATCGAATCGCGGCTGAAGAGGATATGAAGGAAAGGAGACAGGTTCACGGGAAATCCGGACGGATCTCACAGGTATGATA
>JAQTRT010000303.1 GCA_028711675.1 bacterium
ATGTTTTTATACCTGGTGATATCTTTAATGACGGCCAGCGAGCCGTTCGGTACTTTCCTTTCATCATAAAGAAGGGTGGCGGATACATAAGTTATAAAAAAGGTCTTGTCTTTCCTGATGTTATCCATTTCACCGCGCCAGCTCCCTTTTGACCTGATCTGCTCCTGAGCTTGTGTGAATTCCTTGAAGCTGCTCCGGGGATGGAGGTCTTTGATCTCCATCCCGATCATATCCTTCATCCGGTAGCCGTACATCTGGGCAAAAGCGGAGTTAATATACATAAGCCTGCCGTTCAGGTCAGCCATGGCAATGCCGTCTATCGACTCGTTGATGGCCCTGTTCAGCTGGCTGATCTTCTTCTCTGCCTGCTTCTTGTGCGTCACGTCCATCAGGATACCCAGTGTACCCTGATAATGTCCGTTCTCATCCGGGATGGAACGCGTGAAAAGGAGTGTGTCCAGCCTTCCTTTATCGCCTGTTTGCAGGGGAAGCTCAAGGAACGGCATCTGCCCCGTCTCCCGGCTGCTCTTCTTTTTTATCATTTCATACTGTTTTTTTTCCAGAAGAGACGTGACCGGTTTTCCCAGCAGTTCATGGCGCGACAATCCCGACATTTCGAAGATGATATCATTGACATAGATAATGTTCTCGTTTTTGTCTGTAATGAACAGACCCACGGGAAGGGTCTTGATGAGCATCTGGTATTTATTCTCGCACCACTGGAGCGCTTTCTGGAGCTTCTTCCGGACAGATATATCATGAAAGATAAAGACGAACCCGAAGATGTTCTTCTGGTCTTCCTTGATCAGGGCCAGGGATCCCTGGATGGGAATAACGGTCTTTTTATTCCTGAACTGGAGGGAGTGGTCGTTCATGAAAAGTGTCTTGCCTGTACTGAGCACATGCTTGAGAAGTTCGGGAACGGCCTTTGATTTCCTGTTATCCCAGACAGTGAAGATCTCGGACGGTTTCCGGTTAAGGCATTTCTTCGGAGGGAAATTCATCAGTTTTTCCGCTGTGGGATTGATATACCGGATATATCCTTCCAGATCGATGGAGATGATAGCATCCGTGAGACTGTTCAGAGTGTTGAAGAAACATCTCTCGTTCATCCTCAGCGTTCTTTCGATCTTGTTCTTGTGGAGCGCGATCTCGATATTGGTATATAGGTCCCTCCCATTGAACGGTTTGGTCATATATGCGTAAGGCTCGGTGATCATGGCCTGGGAAATGGTTTTTTCATCGGAATAACCGGTCAGGTAGATAATAGGGATCAGCAGGACCTTGGAGATATAATGCCCTGCTTCGATACCGGTCATTTCACCCTGCAGGTGGATATCCATCAGGACAAGGTCAGGCCTGAGGCTTTCGGCTTTTTTAATGGCCTCTGTTCCGGAAGAGACCATGGCGGAGATATTGTAGCCATGGCCTGTCAGCTGGGTCCTGATGCTCCGGGCTATAGGCCTTTCATCTTCGGCAATGAGTATGTTGGCGACCCGCATGTTTTAACCTCATCAAAGGCGGATTTCGAACAGGAATGATCAGGAATGTTCCGGGGAAGAACATGCGTTACCTGTTTTCTCAGCAAGATCTATGACCAATACGACAGAATCACCTGAGTTAGAATAAAATTCAGGAAAAAACCGCGATATCGAGCCTTGGTTCTTTCTTAACAGGTTTTCTCTTGTTCTGAATATACTCCTCCTGCAAGGACTGTCAATGGTTTTTTCATAAATCGGGAATATGAAGAGTAATTTGTACACTCTGGTTTACAGCCTTTTTTAAGCCGGAAACCGTATTTTGTGACGGGATAAAAAGATTTTATAATATCTGCGAAAATCCTGTACTGCTTTTTTAGCTGAAGAGAAGGCCAGGCTTTTTAAGTCGATCTCGCCGGGTTTCAGGAGGCACACTTCCTGGACTTCTTTCCTGTTGAAACGGACAGGCAGACCGGAAAGAGGGACCAGATAGAAGAAATCACAGGTGAAATATTTGATCCTCTTATACAGGTAAATATTTGGATAAGACCGGAAATAAATGATGTTCCTGATGCGTAAATAAAGCTCTTCCCTGATCTCCCTGCGCAGGGCTTCTTCAGCTGATTCGTTATGATCGATGAATCCGCCCGGCAGGTCGAGTTTTCCTTTGGCCGGTTCAGCGGCTCTCCTGATCAGCAGCAGTTTGTCCCTGTAGATCAAAAATCCGCCGGCCGCGGCAGCAATATTATGGAAGTAGGTCCAGCCGCATGCCGGGCAATGGAACGCTTTTCTGTCTGCGGTCAGTTTGGGTGACCGGCACACAGGACAATACTTCATGATGTTTTTCATGCTCACCCTTTCCTTGGTTGAACGGATTTACGCTTTTTATTTTAATTGATTATAAAAAGAAGGCAAGCAAAAGATATCTTCATAAAAATAGTTGCTTTTATTTTTTATTTGGATATAATCCTGTATAAAAATAAGGAGGGCGCCATGAAAAAATATTTTATCTCGTTTGTCTCGCTTTTTTTGCTTTTCCCTGTTCTTCTTTTTTCCAAACCCCAGCCCAGGACCGTTTCCCGGGCTTCCGAGTCCTCTTCATTGAAGTTCGGCGTTGGTTTTGGCCTTGGCTTTTATCCTATTTCCGAAAGGCCTTCCCGTGATACCGATGAGCAAAACAAGAAATGGGTTGAGGCCATGGAGAATCCGGTAAATACGTCAGCGGATTATACGGTCAATGAGCTCACGAAAGCCATAGGCATTCTGCCTACCCTGAAATTCTTCATGAGCCAGGAGAGCTGGATCGCCCAATTCCATTTTTCCTACATGTTTTCCGTGGGCGGGAGCGGTGATTTTAAGATGAAGGACAGCTCCACAGAATATACAGAGGCGATCGAAGGTTCTGCTACAGCCATTATTGCCATGCTGACAGGCGCCCCGCGTCTGAAAATAGGCAGGCTGGGAAGCATTTATCTGGGTACAGGTATAGGGCTCATCAGTATAACATTCAACGAGAAGAAAACCGTTAAGAACAACGGTACGGTTGACCGGGGCAATTCTTTTGAGAAAGAATTTAAAGGTTCCGGATTCTTTATGCCCTTTATCCTGGGTATGGAAACGGAATTAAGCGATTCCATGACCATCTTTGCTGAAACGATCTACCGGGGTACTACCATACTTGGTATTTATGAAGGTAAAGCCAGGTTGGATTCAGCTACAAAGACCACTGAGGCTACACCACTCGATCATACAGGCCTTACATTGACACTGGGCGTGAATATGTATTTTGAATAAAAGAAGATCCAGGCTGCAGCCCTGCTGCAGCCTTTTTTTACTTCAGCCTTTTAATAACAGCGATCTCCTTGCAGTTCGGGAAATAAACACAATCCATGCAGTCAGACCATATCTTATGGGGCAGGGTCTTTTTATCGATCCTGCGGAACCCAAGCCGGATGAAGAATTTGTCCACATAGGTAAGGGCGAATACGTTCCGGACGCCGAGGATCGCGGCTTCCTCCA
>JAQTRT010000046.1 GCA_028711675.1 bacterium
CAGAAGATATATATTTTATATGTATCCGTCAAGGGAAAAATCATATCAGTAAAAGATGGCCGATATCATTGCTGCAGGCTGAACAAACCAAGGAAAACGTTGACATTGGAAATAATATATTTATTATTGCAGTGAGAAAAATGGCGTTCCTTCCTTTCCCTCAGGGAAGACCGGATAAGACAGGATTATGAAGACAAAGAAAAAAAAAGATATCAAGCTTTCAGAACATACGGATAAGCATCAAGGAAAGGCCCGTTCCGGGAAAGGGCTTTTTATTGGAAATAAAAACAGATTGCCGCGGCATCATGCAGAAGCCAAGGACGGTCCTCATAACCATCATGGAAATGATCTGAAAAAACGTTTTTTTATCTCCCTGGCCTTAACTGTGCCGGTACTTCTCTTTTCACAGGTTGTTCCGGAATGGTTTAACCTCCCCCCTCTTTTTTCATTCCCCGGACAGGGATACCTTGTATGGGCGCTTTCCTCACTTCTTTTTTTTTACGGGGGGTTTCCGTTCTTGAAAGGGTTCGTCCGGGAGATGCGGTCAAAGAGACCGGGTATGATGACCCTTATTACCATGGCCATCACTGCCGCTTATCTGTACAGCAGCAGTATTGTATTCGGTCTGAAAGGGATGGATCTTTTCTGGGAACTGGCGGCCTTGATCGATATCATGCTCCTGGGTCATTGGATCGAAACAAGGTCTGTTAGGAATGCCTTACAGTCCCTTGAAGAGATTGCCCGGCTCCTGCCGTATCAGGCGCATAAGCTGCTCGCAGATGATAAGATCACGGACCTGCCCCTGGACCAGCTGACTCTTTATGATGTTCTCCTGGTCAAAGCCGGGGAAAAGGTCCCGGCAGACAGCGTGATCATGAAGGGAGAGACATCTGTTGATGAGTCCATGCTGACCGGTGAATCGGTCCCGGTCCAGAAAAAAGCGGGTTCAGAGGTCATCGGCGGGTCCCTGAACCTGGATAATCCCATTACCGTCCATATCAGGAAACTGGGAAAGGATTCCTTCATCCAGAACCTCATCCGCCTGGTTCAGGAAGCCCAGGCTGGAAAATCAAAACTTCAGGGACTGGCGGACAGGACCGCGTTCTGGCTCACCCTCCTCTCGATCGGTCTGGGAATAATAACTTTTATCCTTTGGCGTACGGGAATGGACAGGTCAGTGGCCTTTTCTCTGGAAAGGGCTGTAACCGTGATAGTCATTGCCTGCCCTCATGCTCTGGGTTTGGCCATACCTCTTGTTGTCGCGGTCTCAACGACACTGGCGGCCAGGAAAGGATTCATCATCAAGAACCGGGCTGCCTTTGAGAAAGGTCATACCCTGCAGGCGGTATTATTTGATAAAACAGGAACGCTCACACAGGGGAAGTTCGGAGTCACGGATGTTATGAGCTTCCGTAAGGGCTTGAATGAAGCCGAGCTCTTAAAATATGCCGCTTCCATTGAATCGCATTCCAGTCATCCCATCGCCCAGGGGATCTGTTCTGCTTCACGGGAGATCTATCCGGTCACGGAATTTAAATCCCTTCCCGGTAAAGGGGTCGAAGGAAAAGTGAACAATAAGAACATCAGGGTCGTGAATCTGGCTTATCTGAAAAAGAATAATATTAAAACATCCGGTCTGGGCATAGATAAGCTCTTTCATCTCGGCAAGACCGTTGTTTTTGTCATAATAGACGGTGAGCTGAAGGGGATGATCGCCTGCGCCGATATGATCCGGCCTGAATCAAAACAAGCTGTAGCCTGCCTGAAAAAGATGGGGATCCGCTCCATTATGGTCACGGGAGATAATAAAGAGATCGCGCAATGGGTTTCTGATATCATCGGGATCGAAGAATATTATTCCGAGATGCTGCCTGCGGACAAGGTAAAGAAGGTGCGGGAATTAAAGGCCCGGTACACCAGCGTGGCCATGACAGGTGACGGGATCAATGACGCGCCGGCCCTGGCTCAGGCTGATCTGGGTATAGCTGTAGGCGCTGGTACGGACATAGCCCGGGAAACAGCGGACCTGATCCTTGTCAGGAGCAACCCCCTCGATATCCTGAACGTTATCCGGCTGGCCCGGTCCACATACACGAAAATGATCCAGAACCTTCTCTGGGCTTACGGTTATAATATGATCGCCATCCCTTTAGCCATGGGCTTGCTTTATCCGGCGGGGATCCTTCTTCACCCCGGCCTGGCTGCACTTTTCATGTCCCTGAGTACGATCATTGTAGCCCTCAATGCCAGGTCCCTGAACCTTCCGGATTAAGGAAAAAGGTGTTTTATGTTTTATATCAGGATCTTTCCTGATTTTAATTTTTTTCTGCTCGGGACAGGTCCCGGATACAGTCCAGAATAAGTCTGATGCCGGCACGGAGACGGATCATTTGAGCCTGCATGGCCTCCAGGCGGCTGATGATAAGGCTGCGGTATTCCGCGATATCCTGGATCTTGCTGATCCGAAGTGATTTCAGAATATTCCTGGTCTCCGTGACGGATTCGATCTCTTCGTCATAGGTGGCGATGTTCTCGAACCAGACATAACCGGTCTTCTTATGGAATTTCTTCTCGTATTCTTTCATGAAATCCGCCCTGTCGTGCCTGATCTTCCGGATCAACCCGGTTAATTTTTGAAAAAGACATTTGCGGAATTCCCTGATCTGGGCATTCATGGGATCACCTCCCTGTTGAATTTTTATCCCTGACCGGATACTGTGCAGGAACAGGCCGTATTGATACGATGGAATTGGGGGTATTTTTTAAAGTATAGTATTGTCTAAAGTGATGTCAATGAAAATAAATCTTTGTTATTTTTTTCACAAATTACTTGACAATGAAAATAAAAGAAATATGATGCTGTATGGAAGTTTCACCCAAACATGGAAATTCTTCTTTAAAATGGAATTTTTTGCTCAGTAAGGCTTTTTTCTGCGGTGCCAGCTACGGAATACCGTATTTCTTTCACACTAAGGATTAATTTTACGGGAGGAACCGGAATGTCAGTCAACCTGAACGATGCCCGATGCAAGGAGTTAAACGAGGAAGAGAAATATAAGCTGCTCAACCAGGTCATATCTGAATACAACCAGGATGAGAATAACCTTATTCAGATCCTTCATATGACCCAGGCCATATTCAGTTATATCCCGCTCGAGGTGCAAAAATATATTGCAAAGAAGATGAACATGCCTCTCTCCAAGGTGAGCGGTGTGGTGACCTTTTATTCCTTTTTTTCCACACGGCCAAAAGGAGAGTACATGGTCCACGTCTGCCTGGGGACAGCGTGTTATGTCCGGGGCGGTAAAAAGATCATGGATAAACTGAAAGAAATGCTTGGTGTGGACGTGGGAGAGACCACGCGGGACCGGAAATTCACGCTGGAAGTAATGCGGTGCATCGGCGCCTGCGGCCTGGCTCCGGCCGTCACCATCAACGAGAAGGTCTATAAACAGGTCAACCCGAATAAATTACAGAAGATCATCGGTGAATATCAATGATGATCCCGTAGAGTGCTTCATAAACTTGCGGTCCGGCTCCGCATCCCCAGTCAGGCAAGCTTTTACGGCAATCTAAAACAAGGTCAGGTATATCATGGATAAGAATATTAAAGACATCAAGGATTTGAACGGTATTAAAAAATCTTTCCAGGCTGAGAAAAAGAGATACAAGCATATCATCCGGCTTTGCACAGGTGCAGGCTGCGTGTCATCCAAGTGCAATGAGGTGAAACAAACTCTGGTCCAGGAACTGGAGCAGCACGGCATCATGAAGGACATCCGGATCAATTCCACCGGCTGTATCGGCTCCTGTGATGTGGGGCCTACCATGATCATCGAGCCTCAGGGTGTGTTTTTCTGCCGGCTTACGGCCAAGGATATCCCTTCCCTTGTGAAGAGCTATTTTTTCGAAGGGAACATCCCTGAGAACTTTTGTTACCATGACATAAAGACCGGTAAGACCGTTCCTTTGTTCAAGGATATCGATTTTTTTAAACAACAGACAAAAGTCGTACTGAAGAATTGCGGACTGATTGATTACGGATCGCTCGAGGAATACATCAGCCAGGACGGTTATTTTGCCCTGGCTAAAGTGCTGTCCGGGATGAAGCCGGAGGATGTGATCAAGGAAGTGATCAGGTCAGGGTTGAGGGGCCGCGGCGGCGGTGGATTTTCCACAGGCTTAAAATGGGAAATGGCAAGGAAAACATACAATAAGATCAAGTATGTTATCTGCAATGCGGATGAAGGGGACCCGGGAGCGTTCATGGACAGAAGCCTTCTGGAAGGGGATCCTCATTCCGTGTTAGAAGGAATGGCTGTGGCCGGTTTTGCCATAGGCTCCAACCGGGGGATCGTTTATATCCGTGCGGAATATCCTCTGGCCGTGGAACGGCTGGAACAGGCCATCAAAGATGCCCGGCAGTACGGGTTACTGGGTAAGAATATTTTAGGACAGAATTTTGACTTTGATGTGGATATCCGGATAGGCGCAGGAGCTTTTGTATGCGGGGAAGAGACAGCGCTCATGGCCTCGGTCGAGGGAAAGCGCGGCGAGCCCAGGCAGAAACCGCCCTTTCCCACGGATGCAGGATTGCTCCGGAAACCAACCATCATCAATAATGTGGAAACTTTCGGAAATATTACATCCATCATTCTGAATACAGCGGACTGGTTCGCGTCCATGGGAACGGAAAAGAGCAAGGGTACTAAAGTATTCGCCCTGGCCGGAGATATTAATAATACCGGGCTGATCGAAGTACCTATGGGCATCAAACTCGGGGAGATTATCTATGATATCGGAGGCGGTATCCCCAAGGGAAAGAGATTTAAAGTGGCCCAGACAGGCGGTCCTTCAGGCGGATGCCTGACGCGGAAACACCTGAATACGTCCGTGGATTATGATTCACTGGTCGAACTGGGAGCCATCATGGGTTCAGGCGGCATGGTCGTCATGGATGAGAATACCTGTATGGTGGATATGGCGCGGTTCTTCATGGATTTTGTGCAGGAAGAATCGTGCGGAAAATGCGTACCTTGCCGTCTGGGGACCAAGCGCATGCTTGAGATCCTGGAAAGGATCACAAGAGGCGAAGGCAGGGAAGGCGATGTGGAATTACTGATAGAGTTGGGCACCAGTATCAAGGAATCCGCACTCTGCGGCCTGGGTCAGACCGCGCCCAATCCTGTTCTCAGCACGATCAAATATTTCAGAAAAGAGTATGATGATCATATCCTGCATAAATACTGTTCAGCCGGCGTGTGCAGCGATCTGTTTATCTCTCCGTGCCAGAATGTCTGTCCGGCCGGAGTGAACGTACCGGGATATATCGCCCTGATCGCGGCCGGCCGCGTCCTGGAAGCATACAAGCTCATCCGCAAGGAGAATCCCTTCCCGTCCGTCTGCGGAAGGGTCTGTACCCATCCCTGCGAGAACGTCTGCCGCAGGGGACAGCTGGACGAACCGATCGCTATTGCGGACCTGAAGCGTTACGCGGCTGATTACGTCCTTAACTCCGATGAACCTTTCATGGACCTTGTTTTCCCCAAGAAAGGAAAATCCGTTGGCATCATCGGGGCCGGTCCGTCCGGCCTTACCTGCGGTTATTATCTGGCCAGACTGGGGTATGATGTGACCATTTATGAGGCCCAGCCTGTGGCTGGCGGTGTTTTAGCTTTCGGGATCCCGCAGTACAGGCTTCCGAAAGAGATGCTCGAGAAAGAGATCAATACCATCAAACAGGTGGGGATCAATATCCTTACCAATATGAAAGTGGGTATGGATATATTGTTCAATGACCTGAGAAAGAAGCATCACGCCGTTTATATCGCTACAGGTACACAGCATTCCCGAAAGATAGGCATCGAAGGAGAGGACCTGAAAGGTGTGTATCATGGCCTGGATTTCCTTAGGGATGTGAACCTGCATAAAAATGTCAAGGTGAAAGGTGTTGTGGCCATCATCGGCGGTGGTAATACTGCCATTGATGCAGCCCGGGCTGCTGTCCGGAAAGGGGCGGCCGAGGTCCATGTTATTTACCGGAGGACACGGGAGGACATGCCGGCTGATAAACGGGAGATACAGGATGCCCTCGACGAGGGGATCGTCATTCATACCCTGACCGACCCGCTCCGCTTCACGGCTGACAGCAACGGCCGGGTGAAGCAGATCGAGTGCGTCAGGATGGAACTGGATGGATTTGATCCGGATGGCAGGAAAAAGACACAGAAGATACACGGCACCAATTTTACTTTTAATGTGGATATAGTGATACCGGCGGTCAGCCAGTATTCCGACCTTCCTTTTGTGAAGAAGAGCGAGATCGAGACCACGGAATGGGGAACCTTTATTATTGATGAGGTGACCCAGATGACCACGCTGCCGGGCGTTTTTGCGGGCGGTGATGTGACACGCGGTTCGGATGTTGTCATTACAGCTATCGCGGATGGCAAGAGAGCTGCCCGGTCCATGGATAAATATATGGGCGGGAAAGGAGAATTGAACACTGGCGAGCCGATCGAGATCCCCAAGCCTGCTATGGATGAAGGGGATGTGATAGAGCATGAAAGATTTCTGATGAAGTACCTGGACCCGGAGAAAAGAAAACATGATTTCGAGGAAGTGTCGCAGGGGTTCCATAAGTTGAATGCCATTGCAGAAGCCATGCGGTGTCTCCGGTGTGACCGCAAGTCCTGAGAAGAAAGCCATTATTATTTCAAGGAGTTTCCGGTATGGTGAACTTAACGATCAACAATAAAAAAGTGCAGGTGCCTGAGGAGACGACCATATTTGAGGCAGCCAAGGCCAACAATATCCTGATCCCCCATTTTTGTTATATGGAAGGTGTGCATCAGATAGGTTCGTGCCGCATCTGCGTTGTGGAAGTGGAGGGAGCGAAGACGCTCCAGGCTTCCTGTGTGACGCCTGTGCGCGAGAACATGGTCGTGAAGACCAATTCCACGCGCGTGAGAAAGGCCCGTAAGAATATTTATGAGTTGATCCTGTCCGATCATCCCAAGAACTGTCTGGGATGTTCCCGGAACCAGAACTGTGAATTCCAGGAACTGGGTGAACTCATCCAGGTGGACGAGTTCAGGTTCGAAGGGAAAAAATCAAAAGAATTTATTGATGAATCAAGCGCTTCTATCGTGCGCGATACGTCGAAATGCATACTTTGCCGGAGATGCGTGACCGCCTGTAATGAAATACAGGGAGTGGGGATTCTTAATGCGCAGCTGAGAGGTTTTGATACTATCATCGGCCCGGCTGAGGACCTTTTACTCGGTAACTCATCCTGCACGAACTGCGGCCAGTGCATCATTGTCTGTCCGGTAGGAGCCTTAAAGGAGAAGGATGCCATTAAGGAAGTCTGGTCGAACCTGCTGGACCCGGAGAAGATAGTGATCGTCCAGACAGCACCGGCTATCCGGGCTGCCCTGGGCGAGGAATTCGGGTGTGAACCGGGTACCCTTGTGACCGGAAAGATGGTCACGGCCATGAAGGACATGGGATTCAATTATGTTTTTGACACGAATTTTGCTGCTGACCTGACCATCATGGAGGAAGGTTCAGAGTTCCTGGAACGCGTTAAAGGCTTTTTCAGCAATCAGAAAGAGGTCAAGCTGCCCATGATCACCAGCTGCAGCCCGGGGTGGATCAAATATGTTGAACACCATTATCCGGATACACTGGAGCACCTTTCCACCTGTAAATCGCCCCATATGATGCTGGGCGCCTTATCCAAGACGTATTTTGCGGAAAAAATGAAGATCGATCCTAAGAAGATTTTTGTTGTTTCTGTCATGCCCTGCACTGCCAAGAAATATGAGATCACCAGACCTGAAATGGAACATAAAGGCCTGCGGAACGTGGATGCCGTTCTCACCACGCGTGAACTGGCTAAGATGATCAAGGACGCCGGGATCTATTTTCAGAATCTTCGGGATAGTGCGTTCGATGATCCCCTTGGAATTTCAACAGGGGCTGCGGATATTTTCGGGACTACGGGCGGTGTTATGGAGGCCGCCATCCGGACCGTTTATGAGATCGTAACAGGCCGGGAACTGCCTTTTGAACAATTGCATGTGAAACCCCTTGCAGGACTGGAGCGCATCAAGACCGCTGAACTGGAGATTGATAAGCCGATGCAGGAATATCAATTCCTGAAAGGTGTAAAAATAAAAGTGGCGGTCACAAGCGGTCTGAAGGGAGCGGCTATGCTCCTCAATGAGGTGGAGAAAGGGAAGAGCGAATATCATTTCATCGAGGTCATGGGCTGCCCGGGCGGCTGTATCAGCGGAGGCGGCCAGCCGAGGCCTGTGAACAATGAAATCAGGAAAAAGAGGATGGAGGCCATTTATAAAGAGGATGAAGGAAAAAAACTGCGAAAATCGCACGAGAATCCCGATATCCAGAAATTGTATAAAGAATTCCTGGGAAAGCCTCTCGGCCATAAGTCCCATGAACTGCTCCATACCCATTATACGAAAAGGAACAAGTATTAATCCAAAGGATTAATACTTACGTAGGGCATTCCTGTCCGTCTTCATAAAAAATTTGACAAGATTTTTTATTATGATAATTTATAAATGAAAATATGTTATTGTAATAATAAGGACCAAGGACCCGGTACAGGAGGCCTTTCATGTTCAAAAAGAATCCTATCATCCTCTTCACGCTCTTATTCTGCCTGATCTTTTTCCTTCCCGGCTGCGGAGGAAGAAAAGCCGAACCAATCAAAGATCATTATTCGGTCCAGGATATCCTGGCTGAAGTTAAAAAGAACTATTCCGGTATCAAAACGGTCCAGATGGATTTTTCCGACCAGATGAAAATGACGGACAGTATCAGCAATCTTAGTTTTTCCGTTCTTCAGAATGGTGAGCTTTTCCATGTGCAGAACGGCGGTTTGAAAGCAAACCAGGATGAGGTTGAGCTTGTCGTGGACCGGAAAATGGGGATCATTGGAAATTATAAAGGAAAGCAGGAACAGGCTGTTTTTAATCATATGGCCCAGTGGATCGGGGTTGTTTACAAGATGATCCTGCTCATTCCCGGTCAGTTCCAAGAGATCGCACGGTATAAAGAGGTCAAGTCAGAAAAATCATCCGGAAAAGGGTATTATACGCTTCATTTCCCGGCCGGTGATGACGGAATCGTCATGGATGCGGAAGTGGATGTATCCCGCGGCACCGTAGAGAAGCTGAAGATCGTCCAGACATCTTTGATCAGAGACATGAGGGAGAATCTTACCTTTGCCCCGTATGAGATCGAGGCCAGACTCGGGAAATTCAAGGCATACGGAAATTCGTTCTTTCCCCGGGAGATCAAAGCTTCGTACAAAGGACGCGAAGGCCTGTTAACCTTTGACAGCAGGATAAAAGGCGTGAAATTCAACAGGAACATCAGGGAGGAGGACCTCTCTTTAAGCGCGAAGAGTAAAAAAGGGATCCTGTACCGCGACCCGTTCTGGATCGATTCGCTGACCCTGGTCCTTGTAAAACTGGAGGGAGACTATATCCGGAACGAATACGGACAGATGGAACTGATCAACAAGAACTATTACCTGGTCAGGAAAGAAGTGGATTCCGGAAAGGAAGAGGTCCTCAGACACCTTCTTTTCTCTCCGGACAAAGGGTATGTTACCCGGTTCGTCATGACCGGAAATTACTGCCCGGCCCATAACCGGATAGCTTTCGCCATTTCCGAGAAACCTTTCAATGAGAATAAAGATCTGAAGAAGATCACCGGTGTTTATATCATGGATCTTAAGAATAAACAAAACGTGATCAAAGTCTCGGAGAAGGGCTTTGATCCCCTCTGGTCCGGAAACGGCGGACAGCTTATCTGGAATGAAGCCCGGGAAGGGAAAAAATACAATGAGATCAATGATGTGTGGATCTGCGATAAGGATGGTAAGGAGAAAAAGAATATCATTCAGAACGGTTTCCATTACAGCTGGGGCAGCCGTGACGAGACCCTTGTCGTGGAAAGGGGGTTCTGGGGCCTGAACATGGGTTATATCAAACCCAATGATCCGGCCGTAGCCCAGGGGATTTCTCTTTACCGGATCACGGATAACAGCCTGGAACAGCTCGTCGGTCACGGTTTTAATCCGCGTCTCTCCTCCAGCAAGAGAAGGATGGTGTTTACCGACTATAAACAGAAGAGCGGTATCTATCTGATGGACCTTGAGAACCGCATGGTCACCACAGCCGTCAAGTTCAAGGAGTTCTATGATATCCTGGCAGCCAACTGGTCCAATAATGATGACGCGCTTATCTATGTTTTTTCAGCCTGCGATGCTGACAGCAGCATGAAATGCGGCCTTTATAAATATCTCTTCGCGGATAATTCCAATAAGCTTCTCTCCCAGGAGATCGGCTTTACCGGAATGTGCTCCTCTTATCTGGATTATTCCATTGACGGGAAATACCTGCTCTATAAATTTTACCAGGAACCGCACTGGGAGACCTATACCTGGGGTTTGTTCAATGTCCTGAGCGAAAGGATCGATCTGAGATTTTAATCCGATTTTATATAAAAAGCTGAATAAAACGGGATAAAAAGCCGATATTTTAATCAGATAGATGATGGAATAATTCCGGGTCTCTTGTTTTTTTCCGGATTCAGGGTATAATATATATCAGGAAAAGGGCAATACTCTTCTATTAGATGTTTTGCTTGTAAGATCAAGGAGGTTTTTATGAAGATCAAATTATTTATCATCGTCATTTTGGTCTTTTCAGCGTCCTTTGCTTTTGCCGCTGTGGGCGGAAAAGCCAATAAGGTGGTCGCTGTGAGCGGTTTTGAGAATAATGATGAGACCAGTATCATGAATAAATGGGTGGACCCGCTGGAATCACAGGGTGTCTTTGAGAAGAACGGTTATAAACATGTTGAAAAGATGTCCCTTCCCAACAACGGCAGGGACAGCATGAGGAACGATATAAAAAAACTGGCTAAAACCATCAATAATGAGCTGGTGAAAGACGGCCAGAACATCACAGGCGTAGACCTGGTGGGCCACAGCAAGGGAGGCGTCTGCATCGAGAATTTTTCCGCAGTTATCGCCAATCCTGATTCTGAAATCTATAAGGAATTAAAAGAGAGCGGGGAGTGCGACGAATTACTGGCGAGATGGAACAGCGATAAAATGTTCGTGGAAAATGTTGTGCCGGTTTCAGCTCCCATGGACGGAACATACAAGAGCATACAGAACTTCGTCAAATCGGACGATTTGCTGGCCAAGGCAGCCCGGAACAAGGCCACAAAAGACGAACATGGCATGAAAATCATCAACGAAGGGATGCTTTCCCTGGCCAAGGCCAATGATGACGTGGATTATCTTAATTCCCTGAAACCAGGTCCCAGCCGCAAGGTTTATTTGGTCTCCAATTATGACCCCATTGTTCCGTCTGCGAGCGCTTATAAGGCCAATCAGGGATACACGGAATTTGTAAAAGGGAGCTCGGGCCACAGCTCGATCTTTAATCCCAAGAATCCCGATGCCGTTGACGCCATTTTCAGGGGATTAAAATCCGATCCGAACGATAAAAGCGATTACAACAATCCGAAAGTATCCTGGAAGACCAAAGCCAAGGATATGGCCATTGACGGAATCGTGAACACGGTTACTCTGCCCGGTAAAGTGGCAGGCACAACGGTCAGCGTGGCCGCGAAAATAATAAAAGCCCCCTTTGTCCTGGCTGGAAAGATCTTTAAAGGGATCGGCTCCTTCTTCTCTAAAAAAGAGAGCAATCAAAAAGGAAGCACCGTGGCTTCCGGTACCAGTGGTGCAGACAGTACCGGCGGTTCATCCGGCGGCGCATCCGGCCAGAAGGGTAATGGTATTGAGTGGACCTCATTGGGTGATATCGAAAGAGAATACCTCGGGGAATAGCGTTCGGGTTAATAAAGTATTCATGCCCCGGATATCTGCTGTTTTTTTCGCTTGTTATGTATAAGGAAACGTAAAATACCGGTTAATGAAAATGTCCTTTTACCTGATTTTTATCTTCACTGTCAGGACTTTTCTTTTTCTCCCGTTTTAAAAATATCATTAAAAAACTTGAAAAATATTAATTATTTATTATTATAAAGGGAGTCCATGCTGTGAACGGGTATGGATCAAAAGAAAGTATTGTGTATGAAAAAAAGCCTTCTTATCATTTTAACCTGTTTGTTCTTCACTGATCTTGGCCTGGCCAAACAGCAAGCCAGGACCAATGTCATTCAATACCAGATCAAGGAAGAACAGGATAAATCCAGGGAAGTGGCGGAGTATCTAAAGAAACGGGAGGAGGAATTAAATCAGCAGAACAGCCGGTTCAAGCAGGAGAGCAGTTTAAGACGGTTCGAGGTCATGTTCTTCTCCTCCGGTGCCATGGTGTACTGGAGCTCTCTGGTCTTTGTGAAACTATTTGCCGAGATTGCCACCGGGTATTCATCGGAACTGAACAATACTTACTGGTATTATATCGGGTTCAATGCTCTGGGAATTGCCACGTATATTTCCATAAAGGATTATTATGATATCAAGGCTGAGGCTGTGACAAGAGAGCATGGTCCCGGGAATGCCGGTTCAGGCGGTTATCAATTCAGATTTCTCAGTATGAGGTTTTAAGAAATGGATTACAGCAGTACGATCAATTTACCCAAGACTGATTTTTCCATGAAGGCTAACCTGAACGAAAGGGAACCATTATTCGTCAAGGAATGGGAAGCAAGCAGCCTTTACAGGCTTCTGAGAGAGAAGAAAAAAGAGAAACAGAAGTTCATCCTTCATGACGGCCCGCCGTATGCCAACGGACACATCCATCTGGGACATTCCCTGAACAAGATCCTGAAAGACATTATTGTGAAATATAACAACATGCTGGGCCGGAATGCATCCTATGTACCCGGCTGGGACTGCCACGGACTTCCCATCGAGCTCCAGGTGGTAAAAACCCACCACGGCCAGCCGCTGGAAAAGGATGCGCTCAGAAAAGAATGCAGGGAATATGCCCGGAAGTTCATAGAGGTCCAGAAAGATGAATTCAAGCGCCTGGGCATTCTGGGAGACTGGGAGAACCCTTATACCACCATGTCCGAGGATTATGAGAAGGCCATCGTGGATTCCTTCGGCCGGCTGGTGGAGAAAGGTTATGTTTACCGTGCCCTGAAGCCGGTTTACTGGTGTCCTTCCTGCGAGACAGCTTTAGCTGACGCGGAAGTGGAATATCAGAACCATCAAACGCCTTCCCTTTATGTTAAATTCGGCCTGAAGCCGAACCGGATATTCAAGGAAAAAGCGTTTTGGCTGATCTGGACCACAACACCCTGGACTCTTCCGGCGAATGTGGCCATCTGTCTTAATCCGGATGAGGAATATATGGCTGCCAGGACAGCTCAGGACGAATGGCGGCTTTTTGCCTCTAAACTTAAGAATACATTAAAGGATAAACTGGGCTTTGAGATCCTGGAAGAGAGAAAACTGCAGAAGAGCGATCTGGGTTCCTTGACTGCTGTTCATCCTTTCTTGGAAAGGGATTCCCGGATCGTATTCGACAGATACGTGACCATGGATACGGGAACAGGCTGCGTCCATATCGCGCCAGGCCATGGTTATGAAGATTATGTCATCGGGCTGAAGGAAAAGCTTCCCGTCCTGTCTCCTGTGGACAGCAGGGGCCGTTTTACCCAGGAAGTCGGGATATCGGAATGGGCCGGCGAGAATGTTTTCAAGGCCAATGACAGGATCATGGAGACGCTGAAAGCTACCAATCATCTGATCCTTGTGGACAAACTGGAACACCAGTATCCGCACTGCTGGCGCTGCAAGAAACCGGTTATTTTCAGAGCCACATGGCAATGGTTCCTGAACGTGGAGAAAGACGGTCTCAGAGAGAAATGCCTTGATTCCATTAAGAAGGTTAAATGGATCCCGGAGTGGGGGATCGAGAGGATCGGGAATATGCTGAAAGAGAGGCCGGACTGGTGTCTTTCCCGGCAGCGGGCCTGGGGAGTGCCTATCCCTGCTTTTTTCTGTGAAGAGTGCGGTGAAGTGGCCATGACTTCCGAGACCATCGGTTTTTTCAGTAAAATGGTGGAGAAACAGGGAGTTGATATCTGGTTTACTATGCCGGCTGAAAAGCTTCTTCCGGACGGATTTAAATGCTTGAAATGCGGGGCGCAAAAATTCAAGAAGGAACAGGATATCCTGGATGTTTGGTTCGATTCCGGCGTGAGCCATATTGCCGTGCTTGAGAATCCGCGCTGGAAGGATCTTTCCTCTCCTGCTGACCTGTATCTGGAAGGTTCGGACCAGCACAGGGGCTGGTTTCAGTCCTCCCTCATCCCGTCCGTGGCTTTGAAAGGCGTGCC
>JAQTRT010000304.1 GCA_028711675.1 bacterium
GGAATAGACCTTTAAATAGTCCCTGAAAACGCCGGGACACCGGTTAAAATAAAGGCAGGTCCTGCATGGTGCGGGTTTGATGAACCTTTGATGGATAAAATATAATTTCATGGAATCCGAGACAACGGCTGTATCCGTTTTCTGGACCGTTCTTTGGATACAATAAGGAAAACCAAGCAGGGAACGGACCTTTCCTTTCAGGGTACTTATGACTTCCCGGTAAGAGGGAGTGTATTCCCGGAAAGGCAGATTCGTGAATTTTGTCCGTGTGGGCAGGATGGCAAAAGGGAAACCGAATTCCCGGGTCACCAGCCTTTCCAGCGCCGGAAGCTCGTTCAGGTTTTGTTTGAGGAGGTTCGTGTGGATAAAAACCCTGATGCCTCTGACCTGTTTCAGGCTTCCCAGGGCCGTCATCAATTCCCTGAAACTTCCTTTTTTCTGCACGATGCGGTCGTGCGTTTCCGCTGTTGAACCGAAGAGAGGCAGGGAGAACGAAGTGACCCCTGCCTGTACCAGTTCCCGCAGGAAGAAAATGTCGGAGAGAGGTCCACCTGATGTCAGGACCTCGATCTCTCTGAATCCGTTCTTCACGGCCAGTGCGATTGTCTCCTGCAACTTGGGGAACAGGAGCGGTTCATTCCCCACGATACACAGTTTTTTGAATTTCAGCCTCCTGTTGAAAGGGAACTCTTCAACGGCTTCAAAGAAATCCGTCCAGTTCTCGTGCATCTAGCGGCAGAAGATACAGTTGTTGAGACAAGGGCCTCTCAGATGGAAGAAGAGGGCGTTGATCTTCAACTGCCTGACCAGACCTTTCTGGAGCAGGAACTCGTTCTTATAAAAATTCACAAAGAAGGGTTTTTCATCATCCTGTAAAGAAGCGTTCTGTGAAAAGAAGTTGTCATAAAAATGGGCCAGTTTCCTCCCCAGGCGGATATTATTCAGGAATATTTTTCTGCCCCGGGGTAAGGCGTTCTCCCTGAAAAGGGAATAGATCTCGTTTTTATCCCGGTATAAAGCGTCGATATCCTTTAATGAATCTACATGACCCGTATGACAGGCTTTTCTGAACTCCGGATACGCCTTTTCCAGAAAAAGAGCGGCATCGTAATATACCTTGCCGTCCGTATCAGCGATGATCTCGTTGCTCAGGAACTGCGGTTCCGATTGGTTCGAGAAGTTCATGATCATAGCGGCCAGGGCCGGGTCATTCCTTACCTTTTCCAGTTCCTCCAGGTATTTTTCCATCTTTTCCCCGGGCCACGGATCCGTCACCTGGTGGCAGATCTGTATCTTCCGGAGACCTGTTTCCTTGAAAAAGAGAAGATTCCGGAATAATTGTCCCACGTTCAGAGGGGTCACGACCATATTGATAAAATAAGGAAGCCCGGACCGGGAGAGCAGCCGGACATTTTTTAAAAGCCGGTCATAGATGTCCTGTTTTCCCCTGAACAGGCGGTGGGCCTGGTTCGTTCTTTTATCGCCGTCCAAAGAGAACATGATCACGGCATCATGTTTTTTCAGATAGGATATCTTTTTTTTATCCAGTAAAAGGCCGTTGGTGGTGATCATGAAGCTTGCTTTTTTTCCTTTTGACCCGGCTTTTTTTTCGGCGTAACGGATCCCTTCCTGCATCAGCCCCCACTGCAGAAGAGGTTCGCCGCCCCAGAACCTTAAAAGGACCCGCGGGCTTTGGGTGGTCAGCAGGAGATCTATGGATCTGAATAAAATTTCTTTTGGCATGGTCCGGTTTGATTGTCTCACCTGGCAGTAATCGCATGCCAGCTGGCATCTGCAGGTGGTCATGATCATCAGGCTGTCCACGAAATTTTCCTTCCTGATATTCCCTTGTCTCTTCAGGAATCCTTCGACAGCCCGGCCCAGCAGAAGATTGCTTGAAATGACCTTTTTTTGTGAAGAGGGGAGTTTTTGAACGCATCGGTCCAGTATCTTCAGCTGTTCTTCCTGTTCCCTTTCCAGCATGCTGAGGTTTTTTACTTGTGTCAGGCCGCTGAAATAAAAAGCCCGGTTGAGGAGGGGAAAGGATCTTTCCAGGACCGCTGCACAGCCCAGATAGATTTTTCCGGCTGAAGTGATGAGGATCTGGGGAGAGGCAAGTACCGGCTCGCTCTTGCTCAGCAGGTTCCTGATGTTGAGATCCGGGACCTTGGCCAGGTCACTTAATATCCTCAGGTATGACCGTATCTGGTCCGTGCTCCAGTATGTCCCTACCGCGTAAGAGAGCTGGATGTTCTTTACTCCCAGCTCCCTCAGATGATCGATGTTGCTTTTCATCTCCTTTAAATCCCGGGGATAGAAAGTAAGGTTGACGAAGTAATCGGCCTTTACCCTGATCAGGTCCTGAAGGTTCTTTTCCAGGAGCGCGGCCGGATAAGGACCTGTTCCGGCCAGGGGCCGGTTCTTTATCTGGGTCTTTTTATCGCCGTCCATGCTGTACATGATGGTCACAGGGTATCTTTTCAGGAACCTGATCTTTTGTTCATCCAGTAATAATCCGTTCGTGGTCAGGAGATACCTGGTCTTTTTCTTTTCTTCAATGCTTTTTTTTCCGGCATAAGCCATGCCTTTTTTGATCAGGTCCCATCTTAATAACGGTTCGCCGCCGAAGAACTGCAGCTCCACTTTATCCGAGAGGGATGTAAATAAAAGGTCGATGGCCTGTATAAGGACAAGCTCCGGCATGTCAGGTTCATTCCGGTCAATGGCGCAGTAAGGGCAAATCATCTGGCAGCGGGAAGTGAGCATCACAGCCAGATTTTCCGTGTTGGCTCTTATTTTAATTTGGTTTGAATTCCGGGATTCCATGATTTTTTATATACTTTATCCAGATGCCTTCGCACAGGTCCTGAGCCCTGCATGTCCGGCAGGATGACGGTTTCCGCTTCTGTTTGAGCCTTTCCTGTCTGTCATTGACGATCTTTTTCCCGTATGTGATGGTCTCGTCGAACGGGTGATTAGGATCAATGATGTTCTTCCTTAGATCCCGGGGTATGCAGAGGGGGAAACCCGTTAAACTGTATCTCTTTTTTTCCCGGGTCAGAAATGCGGCTGTTTTCCGGATCGAGGGAAGGAGATCATGCAGGCCGGGCAGTTCGGACCAGCCGTGTCCTGTCAAACCGCAGGGACCAGGGGAAAAGATGAATTGGAATTCATCAATACCCAGGCGGGATAAGAACCTGGTCAATTCCGGCAGGGTCCCGTGATTTTCCTGCGTGATATAAATAAGAGCCCTCAGTTTCAGACAGGAGGCGTACTTTCTGAGGTTATGTATGCCCTGGACGGTCTGGAGGAATGAGCCTTTTATCCGCGTCACCCGGTCATGAAGACTTTTTTGTCCGAAGAACGGGATCTCCATCTCCCTTAACCCTGTTCTCCCGATCTTTTCTGCCAGGGACCGGTAGAAGAAGAGCCGGGCATTGCTGCTGCAGTGAAGATGATGGATGGGTATCTGCCGGCTAAAATCA
>JAQTRT010000047.1 GCA_028711675.1 bacterium
CGCTCCTTCTTGTCTCTTCAGCCGGTCTTTCCTGTTCCATACATGTTCCTCCGTTAATATGATTGATGAACTTTTATTTTAAATTATAGTTTCCTGATGAATGGTTCATTGATGATTCAGGCGGATGGCCGGTGCGTTAAAAGGGAATATCGTCCGTATCTTCAATGGGTGATTCAAAAGTAGTATCAAGTTCCTTGTTCTCCGGGGTCCCGGGGTTTGCTGCTTCAGGCGGTATCTCTTCACCGGGTATATCCTTGGCATTGTCCGCAGCAGGACCGCTGATAGCTGAGCCGGATTTTGCCTGTCCGCCGATGAATTGGATACGGTTGGCAATGATCCTGACCATGGAACGCTTGTTCCCGGAATTGTCCTCCCAGGAATTCTGGTCCAGCCTGCCGTTAATGACGATCTGCCTCCCTTTATCCAGGTATTTTTCACAATTTTCAGCTTGTTTCCCGAATACCACGACAGTGAAAAAGTTCACTTTGGTCTTGTTCGAATCAACGGCGCTGGGCATGTACGTGTTATTGGCCACGCGCAGATTCGATACAGCTGTGCCGCTCTTGCCGTATTTCAAGACCGGTTTCTCCACCAGACGGCCCACCAGGGTCACATCATTGATGTCACTCATTCTTTTTCTCCTTGATCTTTTTAGGCTCATCTTTAAAGATACGGAACCTGAGAATGTTTTCCTTGATGGTTAGATTTTTTTCGATGGATTTTACGTTCTCGCCGTCGCCGGAGATGTTGAAGATAATATAGTAACCGTTGTTCTCTTTATTGATCTGGTAAGCCAGTTTTCGGGAACCCCAGTTGTTCTGATTGACGACCTTGATCTCTTTGGATGCCAGGATCTCCTGGATCTCTTTCACGGTTTCGTTGACGACAGGCTCGCTGTCTTTGACAATCACAACAAGCTCATAGCTGTTCATTCGGACCTCCTTATGGACTTCAAAAAAAATTCTCTGGTGCGGGCAATATTTGCCAGCACAAGGAGTTATTTAATATAATATCTTTTATTTAGGTTTCCACATATTTTTCCAATTATTTTCTTTTTCTTTCCCGTTCTCTTCCTCTGGTACGGGGAATTTAAAGGTAAGCGTGATAATACTGGCATTATCGATGTTAATAGCCGGCATGAAAGCATAATCCAGGAGCAGGTCATATCCGGAATAATCGAGGTGAAAACCCAGTCCCAGGGCGTATTTTACCGTGTCATTGATATCGTTGATGACCGCGGCCCTGGCTGAGACCGTGTGGAAAAGAGTGAACTCGGCTCCCAGGCTGGGAAGAATACCTGAATGATCATAATATTTCCGTATCCCCAGCAGGAGTTTATAGTTATATTTATAGATGTATTCAGCTCCACAATTGAAGTTCAGGGGAAGGGAAGATGCGGATTGTATGAATTTGATCCCGGGGCCGAGGTTAAGGATGCTGAACCCCAGAACGAACTGGTTCGGTTCGATGGTCGGCAGGTCTATCCTGTAATTCGCCCCAATGTCCCCGAAAAAAGTGTTCCCGCTCCGGTCTGCAATGCCGGCCCTGTAGAAACTGGCCTGGCCGCCCAGGGTCAGTTTTTTCCAGAAAGTATAACCCGTGCCAAGGCTGATGAAGAATTCATTATAATCCAAATCCTCTCCTGTTTCGATATCCTTGACAGAAGGTGTGGAGAGATAACAGACACGGCAGGATACGTTGATGATCTTCGGGATGGGATAGACGATGTGGCCGTAGAAAAGGGAGAAATCGGAAAAATAGTCCATGTAGGTGATGGCCCCGTTCAAGGACCGGATATTGCCTATCACGGCCGGATTATACGCGGCGCTGTTGATATTATCATATTCGGCTACCGCGCCATATCCCAGGTTCTTCTCATAAGCATTTCCCGCCAGGTCCAGGGATGCTGCCGTGTTCCCCGCATGGAGATTGGTACTGAGAAAGGGACGGAGAAGGAGGAGGAGAATCATCAGTCTTATTGTTTTCATAACCATCCTCATTATATACTTCTGCCGGCTCTTCCGGAACGCGGCAGACTGCGCATCTCGGGACCTTGCCGGGATTTTATCCCACTTCCATGGATGGTTTCCTGCCGATAGCGCTGCTGATGGGAACGTTGAATATCTCGCCGATCTTTTCTTTGGTAATATCAATACCGGTGGCCAGCAGGAGATCGTTGATCTTGTAGATGATCTCCTCGTTGTCTGTTAGGGAAAGGACCAGCTTGATGAACGGTTTTTCGCCTTCCATGGTGAACTGCAGGCCGGCGAACAGCGGAACATGGATAGGCAGGGCTTCTTCCAGGCAATTGGGCGTGATCACCATGGAATTTAAAATTCCTACCTCGATCAAGGCTGTCAGAAAATCTTCCAGGTATTTTTCCTTATATATAATGATCATTAACAGGTACATATGAACCTCTATGATTTAAGCAGTGCCTTGTCGCCGTTGATGAGGTCGATCTTGAGCCGGTCCGGATATACACGGTCGAATTCCCGGATGAGCTCGATCATTTCCTCGGGTTCGGAAGCGTTCAGAAACCGTTCCCGCCATTTTGTATTCTTTAAAAGGCGGGCTATCTTGGCGATGATCTGGAGATAGGATTTGGTGAATTCCTTGGGTGCAGCCACCAGGAATATGATCTTAACCGGCTTGTCGTCAAGGGATTTGAAATGTATGCCTTTTTTACTGATGCAGATGACCACGGACATGAGCCTTACGAAGTTCGATTTGGCGTGGGGAATGGCGATGGCCTCGCCTATGCCCGTGCTCTGTATCTTTTCGCGCTGCAGGATCTCATTATAAAATTTAGTCTTGTCCGTGATCCGTTTTTCCTTGTGAAGAAGATGGACCATGTCCTTGATAATGTCGTTCTTTGTTTTATTTACAGTATTGATGATGACCAGATTTTCATTAATAATGGACAACATGGAATGCAGCCCTCCGTTAAATGGATTAAAAAAATAATAATCATTATAAATCCCATTTCAAGTGAATTTTTTATCTGTTTATAAATACTGAAGACTTCTATCAGGCCTTTTTTTAATAAAATAGCGGTAAACGTCACCCGATATCCTGATTTGTCTTGACATTCATTTTTTATATGTTAAAATTACTGGTCAAGGGAGAAAATAAATGCTGGATTTTGAAAAACCTGTCCTTGAACTGGAAGATAAAATAAATAAGCTGAAAGAAGGGCTGAAAGAAAGCACGGACGTCAGCCCCAAAGATAAGAAGGAATTAAAAATTCTGGAGAAGAAATTAATCCAGACCCGAAGGACCATCTTTAAGAATTTAACTCCCTGGCAGAGGGTACAGCTGGCCCGTCGTCCCAACCGTCCTTATTTCACGGATTATGTAAAGATGTTATTCACGGATTTTATCGAACTGCACGGGGACCGGGCTTTTCATGATGATGCGGCCATTATCGGCGGATTTGCCCGCTTCAACGATATCCCGGTCATGATCCTTGGCCAGCAGAAAGGCCGTACGGTAGAGGAGAACATCAAGCATAACTTCGGCATGATGAATCCGGAAGGCTACAGAAAAGCCCTTCGCCTGATGAAACTGGCGGAAAAATTCAATAAACCCATTCTGACCTTCATCGATACTACGGGCGCTTATCCGGGGATCGGAGCAGAAGAAAGAGGCCAGGGAGAAGCGATCGCCAGGAATCTGCTTGAAATGTCTCTTCTCACCGTTCCCGTAATTTCCACGGTTCTGGGCGAAGGCGGAAGCGGAGGCGCGCTGGCGATCGGCGTGGCTAATGCGGTCCTGATGCTGGAAAACGCCGTTTATTCGGTCATATCGCCGGAAGGCTGTGCTTCCATACTGTGGAATGATTCCACCAAAGCCCCGGATGCTGCGGCATCCATGAAGATGACTGCCAAAGATTTGTATGAGTTCGGCCTCATTGACCGTATCATCCCTGAACCTCTGGGAGGAGCCCATACGGATTATTCCGTAATAGGGAATAACGTAAAGCACGCTCTTCTTATATACTGTAAGAAGTACATGAAGATGAGACGAAAGAACCTTTCCCTGAACCGGTATGAAAAGTACAGGAAAATGGGAGAGTTCATCGAAAAGAATAAGGTGATCACATCCAAGATCAAATGATCTTCCTGTATGCGGATGATCCGGAAAGGACCCTATGATATCCACCAAAAAATTCCTGTATTACGTTACGATACTTCTTCTCCTTCCCTCCGGCGTGAATTCAAAGGATATATTCGATTTTGCCCTGAGCCTGTACCAGGAACAGGATTATTATAGAAGTATCTCGGAACTCAAGCGCTTCCTTTATCATTTTCCGGATGAGAAACGTGCTGATGAAGCGCGGCTTTATGTGGCCAGGAACTATTTTTTGGCCGGACAGTATGGGCAGGGCATCAGGGAAACGGCGAACCTGAAAAACAGTGTGAAGCAGAATTATTTCCGGGACCAGCTTGATCTTTTTCTAGCCAGGGATCATATGTTCCTGGACGATCTTCCTGCTGCTAAAAGCATCCTCCGGCAAGTGGAAAAGGATACCTCTTTTGAAGAGCTCAGAGAAGAGGCCAGGTTCCAGTTCATCTGGACGGATATACTGGCCAGACGCTGGAAAGAGGCCCGTGAACAGGTCATCCGGTTCAGCGAACAGTACCCGAAAACAGGATATAAGGAAAAGTCGATTTCTTTAAAGGATGAACTGGAAAAGGCCGCGGATTTTACTTATCTTTCGCCTGGCTTGGCCGGTCTTTTTTCCGCTCTCCTTCCCGGCCTGGGGCAGGTCTACTGCAAACGGACCGGTGACGGCCTGGTCGCCTTTACCATGATCGCCCTGCTTAGTTACGGGGTTTATTATTATCATGAGAACGGGCCGGACGGTATGTTTTACGGTTTTGCAATCCTGGACGGTATCTTTTATCTGGGGAACATCTATACTGCCGTGGGTTCCTCCTTGAAGTATAACAGGAACATGGATAATGATTTTAAATTAAATCTGGTCAATATGTATTATTGACTTTGTGAAGCTTCAGCCCTGTTTTCCGGAATAAAATTAATTGACATATTTTTTAAAATGAGTATACTGTTTTTCAGATAAGCGGGTGTGATGAAGTGGTATCATATTAGCTTCCCAAGCTGAGCTTGTGGGTTCGATTCCCATCACCCGCTCATTTTTTTAAAGGATCCTTTTTTGAAAAACCATCCCGTCCCCAGACCAGGAAAAAATCCCAATCCATTCCTGCTCATCCTTCTGTCCCTTTTTGCTGTATTCCGAAGCAGTCAGCTCCCGGCTCATACCATCCGTCCGTCCGATGATTTCTTCCGGACCACGGGGAGCATTGTCTCTGTATCCCGGCATGAAGTCCCTTATCTCCTGGCCGGAACGGGATTGACGCTCCTTGTTTTTTTCAATGACCATGCCATTATCAATAAAGTACAGGAATACCAATCCAGGGACACAAGTGATTTTTTAAAGTATCCAAAATATTTCGGGAACGGCCTTTATTTAGCCGGATTCGGCGGATTGAACGTGCTCTCGGGTCTGGTCTTCCAAAGCAAGGAATGGACAGCCCTGGGCATTTATCTCCTGGAAGGAGTCGCTGTATCCGGAATCTATGTTAGTGTGGTAAAAGCCGTTTTTGGCAGGGAGAGGCCGTATGTCAAACATGATCCTTATCATTTCAGGCCTTTCTCATTCAAGGAATCGTCTTTTTCTTTTTATTCGGGCCATACCACCGAAGTTTTTACCGCAGCTTCGGTGGTCGCGCATTATTTCAGGAACCCGTATATCAGTATCTTTGTCTATTCCCTGGCAAGCCTGACGGGTCTGGAAAGAATATATAATAACAAACACTGGGCTTCGGATGTTCTTGTGGGAGGCATTACCGGGGTTCTGATCGGACGGAAGATCATCACGTTGAATAAGGATTATCCTCAGTTAAGACTGGATAAAGAAGATCTTAAGATATCCTTTTACATCAGGAGTTTTTAATCCGGTCTTCTCCACTTCTGAAATGTCCTATATATGATAGGGCAGACGGCTGATTGTGCTGATCAGGGATTTCCAGGTTAAAAAATAGATTGACATAATAATAAATTTTGATATATATTTATAAGGTATAATAAAGCCGGCCCGCTGTTTTTATTGGAAAAATAGCTCACCCCGGCTAAAGCCTGTATCCCGGCTGTTGTCGCAAAGGAGATGATATGAGAAGGATATTCATAGCAATTTATATGGTTGTTTTCTTATCCGTGAACCTGTCCGGTTTTGAGAAGGAAAAAGCCACATCGATTTACCGTGAAAAACTGATCATTGCGGATTTCGATAATGCAACATCCGCTACAGGTTTAAGCGAAGCCATCACCGACGATCTGATCACACTGCTTGTCAAGACCAAACGTTTTGATATCCTGGAACGGGATAAGCTTCAGGCCATTCTGAAAGAACAATCCCTGCAGCTGACAGGAGCCGTTGATCCCGAGACGGCGGTCAAGGTGGGCCAGATGGTGGGAGGCCGTTATATCATCTTCGGGAGCATCACTTCCGCCAATGTCACCCATTCCGAGCAGACGGTTGTAGAGAAGATCACGGATAAAAAGACAGGCAAGGTCTTTTACCAGCAGTACATTGATACTACATGGCAGGGGCAGGTATCCGTGAATGCCCGGCTGGTGGACATCGAAACAGGGCAGGTCCTTCTGGGAAAGAGCATGAGCGGGTACGGGAATGAAAAAATCAGGAGAGCTAAAGAAGACAAAACTTTTTTACAGAGCATCCTTTCTTCCCTTTCCTCTGATGCGGATGAGGAAAAAGCCATTCAGGAATATTACAGACAGATAGATATAAAAGTCGTGAACAATGCGGCCAAGAACGCCTCGTACCAGCTGGCCACGTCCTTTCTTAAAGAATTCCCGCTGTCCGGTTATGTACTGGGCAAGAACGAGGATGATGATATCCTTATCGATCTCGGTACGGAAAAAGGGCTTAATTCCGAGGTTAATTTAAAGGTCATGGGTGAGAGCGAAGTGATCAAGCATCCCGTAACCGGCGAGGTCATGAAAGTAAGGACAAAGAACATGGGGTTCCTTAAGGTCATTGACCTGGGGGACAGTACATCCGTGGCTAAAGTGGTCAGGGGAGATGATGATATTAAAGCCGGAACTAAAGTGGAGGTCGTGGACCCTGTTTTTATCTGGCACAGGTCCCTGGCATCCTTTCTGATCCCCGGCCTGGGCCAGATACTGGAAAAAAGATGGGGCTCAGGCATCCTCTTTTTATTGACCGAATCCGCGCTGGCCTTCGGGGCTTATAAATGTTATTACTGGAGCACGGCAGAATACCTGAATAAGCAGAACCTCCTGGATACAACAGTATGGCCCAAGAAAGGAGACCAGTACACCAAGGCCAGGAACCAGGCCCTGGCCGGTATGTGGGTCTTTATCGGGATTGAAGCTCTTATCCATATCTGGGATACCATTGATGCGGGATATCCTGCTGAAAAGAACAATGTTTTCGCCAGTGATTACAGAGAGAAGGCCGGGTCCGGGCTCGTGATGGCCCTGACACCTAAAGAGTACAGGTTCTCTTTTTCCAGATCATTTCGTTTTTAGTATTATCCGGAGGATAAAAATGTTTAATCGGTATAAGTTCTTTCTGATCGTGATCATGGCCTTCTGCATGGCCGGCTGCTCGAACAAGGACGTGACCATCGAAGGGCATGTTTTCAAGGACAGTACGCAAAAGCTTCCTCTGGCCGGCGTAAAAATCGAGAGCGGAAAGGTCAAGACTGCTTCCCATGATACAACCGGATATTTTGTCGTAGAAGGGGAAGTGGTTGAAAGCGAAACCGTGATCAACCTTTTCTTTTCCAAGACCAATTTTAAGAATAAGACCGTTTCTGTCCTGATCAAATCAAAGGATGACAGTACCGAGGCCCTGGCTGCCGACAATTCCGTGGAAGTGAGCCTCGAGACAAATAATTAACAAGGTGGATATATGGATAATCCGATCAATATAGTCCGGATCAGGGAAGAGTTCAATAAGCTGAAAGAGAAATACGGCCTCAGGAATATTCTGGTATTCCTTGCTCTTTTTATAATCCTGGTCCTCCTGATCATTCCGGCCGCGCGTTATTTCCTGAAATACCGGGTTTATGATCCTTTTCATGTCCAGACCAAATATTTTTTTACGGCCGGTGTTAAATATGAGGAGAAAAAATATATCGATTACGCTATCGGTTCGTTCCGGAGGACCCTGCGTGAAAAGGATAAACGGTTCAACCTGGACATGAACGACCTGTACCAGTTCGAAGCCATGTTTAACCTGGGTGTCATGTATTATTCGCATAAGAAAGAGTATCCCAACGCGTTGTTCTATTTCAACCAGTACATGGAACTGTGTGAAAAAAAAGGGATCAGGAATCCCCATGAGAAAGATATCTATACAGTCGTGAATTTCATCCTGGCCCAGGATGATTCGACAAAGAACATCCAGGCCAAAGAGATGAAGAACAGGGGTAATGAAGCATATTTCAGCAAGAACTTCGAACTGGCCCTGGACCTGTACAAAAAGGCCCTGACCTTTGACGCGGGTTACGTGGAAGTATATAATAACATTGCCACCGTTTATTATGAAATGAACGATTTCCAGAACGCGGTGGATTACTGGAAGCTCACTCTGCTCTTTGACCCTGACGAGATCGATATTTGTGTGAACATCGCCCTGGCATACGAGGGTAAGCTGAACAAACCCAGGGATGCCATTAAATATTTCCAGAAAGTAATGGATAAACTGAACTCTAAAGACCCGAGATATAACGCGGCCAAGGCCAAGATCATGGAACTGGACAAACGGCTGCAGTCGGAAGGGAAACAGTAAGGCCGGAGCTGTTCCGCAAGGAGAGATCATTGCTGACTTTTCAGGATATCATCATGAAGCTGAATAAATACTGGATCGGGAAAGGATGCGTCCTGTACCAGGGATATGACACGGAAAAAGGCGCCGGTACTTTCAATCCCGCCACGTTCCTCAGGGCCCTGGGGCCTGATCACTGGAGAGTGGCGTACGTAGAGCCTTCCCGCAGGCCTACGGACGGCCGGTACGGCGATAATCCCAACCGTTTACAGCATTATTACCAGTACCAGGTCATTCTGAAGCCTTCCCCGCAGGATGTCCAGGACTTATATTTGAAAAGCCTTGAATTCCTGGGTGTCAGGCTGAAAGAGCATGATATCCGGTTCGTGGAAGATGACTGGGAATCACCCACCCTGGGTGCTTCAGGCCTGGGTTGGGAAGTATGGCTGGACGGTATGGAGATCACCCAGTTCACTTATTTCCAGACACTGGCCGGCATCAGGCTGGACCCTGTTTCGGTCGAACTTACCTACGGCCTGGAAAGGATCGCCATGTACATCCAGAACAAAGAAAGTATATTCGACATTCTCTGGAATAAAGATCTGACGTACGGTTTTATCCATCACAGGGATGAGTTCGAATTCTCTCATTATAATTTCGAGATAGCGGACGTGAACATGCTCTTTGACCTGTTCAATAAGTTCGAACAGGAATGCCGGAACATCTTACAGAAAGAGTTCGTCCTGCCGGCTTACGATTATGTCCTGAAATGCTCCCACACCTTCAATCTCCTCGATGCCCGCGGCGCCATCTCGGTGGCGGAAAGGACCAGTTATATTAAACGCGTGCGTGACCTGGCCAAGGCCTGCGCGGAGAAATACCTGTCCGGGACGGGACAACGACCGTCAGGAGAAGCGCATGCATAAATATTTCGGGGAATTGCTGATTGAAGAAAAAAAGCTGAGCCGGAAACAGGTCAAGGAAGGTCTGAAGCTGCAGAAGGATAATCCGGAAAGAAAACTGGGCGAAATACTTGTGACCCTGAACTACATCAGGTACGAAGATATCATCGGTACATTAAAGAAACAGTTCCAGATGAACGGCGTGCCGCCTGTGGGCGTTGAAAAATGGCTCTCGCAGGAAGAGATCGACAGCATTATCAAGTCCATCAAGAAGGAATGAGACCCGGCGGGTCAGTTCTTGTTTTGGCAATAATGAAAAAAATATTCTTATTTCTCTTTTTATCCCTTTTGACCATTCCCCTTCAGACCCAGGATGTGCTGAAGATCTATTTTCTTGATGTACGGCAGGGCGACTGTACGCTCATTGTTACGCCGAACAAAAAGGCCGTACTGATCGACTGCAATAACGGGTACCAGACCCAGCCTTTAACCGTGCTGAACAACCTCTCGGTCCAGACCCTGAATTACATCATTGCCACGCATAGTGACGCGGACCATACAGGCGCTCTGGATGAAGTGATCAGCGATTTCGGTTCCTCAAAGGTCAAGGTTTGTTTTGACCACGGCGGGACTTACGGTTTGGACTGGACCAACGCCACACTGGGCAAAAGAAAGACCATCAATGTGGGGACCAATATCACAATAGATTCCAATATCACTCTTTTCTGCATGGCCAGCGGCGGAAGAGTGTATGATCCTGCTCTGGGGGCACCCTATATATCCTCCCAGCTCGATACTACGGATAACGGCTTGAGCGTGGTGTGCCTGGTCCGGTATAAAAATTTCGATGTCTGGATAGGCGGGGATGCCACACAGCCCATAGAGGACGGCTGCATCAATGCCATTAATTCGCCGTCCTTGACCGGTGACGGAAATATTTCTGTATTAAGAGTGGACCATCACGGCAGCCAATTCTGTTCCTATGCTTCGTTCCTTACAGCTGTGAATCCTTTGCTTTCAATTATCTCATCCGGAGGAGATGCCTTTGGCCATCCTACTCAGACCACCATTGACCGGCTGGAAGCCGTCAACCCGTTCAATTATATCTACTGTACCGAAGCCCCGGGCTGTGACGGCGGGACTCCTTCGGCCGGACGCGGGGTCAGGCTGGGCACGGCCGGGGATGCGGTCCTGGACGGCAGCGTGAACCTTGAGACGGACGGGTATTACGTGAAGATCAACGGCGAAATGAAGATCACAGGAGGCATCGTGAGCGCGGCTTATTCCACGAACCAGCTCCAGAACAACGGCATCCATAAGCTTAAAGTGGAAACGGTTATCGGAGTGGAGAAAGAGGTCATCTCCAATGTTTATCTGAACTGGTCCTCCCTGGGCGGCAGGACGAATTTGATGTATGACGATGCCACGCACGGCGATAATGTGGCCAGTAATCTCATCTATACCTATACCAATATAAGGACCACCAAGCCGGCCGGTGATTATACTGTCAGCTTCATACTGGTCCAGACCAACGGATCCAATATCATCAAGAACAGTACGGTCACGGTCATCGAGGATGTCTTTCCCCCCATCGGTGAATCCTTCCGGGCCCGGTACACGAACGGATACCTTCATTTTCAATGGAAGAATCCGCCTGATATCGACCAGAAAAGCGTACAGCTCCGGTACAACCTGAACACGGATTATCCGCTCAGCACGCTGGACGGCAGCCTTATTACGTCCTGTTCCACGAACCTTGTTTCCCGCGAATATAATATCCTTTATCCCGATGTCCAGTTCTACAACCGCTATTATTTTACGGTTTTCTTCAGCGACTATAAGAATAATGTCTCGCGCCTGAACGCCGATCTGCTGGCCCTTCCGCTCTCATCGGACCGGTCCGTTTTTTTATCGGATAATTTCCTTAAACCCGGGGAGAAGAAGGAAGTGGAGTTCATCTTTGACGGGTCTGTGGTCAAAGGGGCCTATCCGCGCGTGGAGATATTCAATATGAACGGCATCAGGATCAAAACCCTCAAGCAGATCGCCCTGGACCATATCATCCGGTGGGACCTGACCAACCAGGAAAACAAGGCCGTGGGATCGGGTATCTACATTGCCCTGATCAACCTTCCGGACAGGGTCATCCGGAAGAAGATACTGGTCGCGCGCTGAATGATATCCCCCTTCCGGAAAGACCAGCCGGATAACAGGTTTTGAACAGGACTTGGACATGGAAAAACAGGGCGATATAAATCCAAAAAGGACCTTATGGAAAATGGAAAAAAAGGACCTTGCCGGAACAGATAAGGTCCAGCAAGCCTTTGGCATCTATCTTCCTGATCTGCCTGTTGAATGGAACGGGGAATTCATACGGAACGTCCGGAAGATCATCGGCCAAGGACCGTTCCTGGGAAAAAAGAGCGTGCTGCTCTTGAGCAATCCGCAGTTCAAATACCATGAAAAACATATCCTGCTTTATCTGAGCTATAAATTTAAAAAGATCGACTGCTGCTGCGTTTATCATCCGGATTACAGCCTCAAGGCAAAGCTGAAGAGTGTCCGCTATATCCCGCTCTCCGATATCACGCGTTCTTGTTATGATTATATCATCGTCTATAAATGCCTTGGATTCTTCAGCGGAGCAATCGACAGTGTCAGAGCCGGTAAATATTATGTCCTTATGACCGGAACGGATATAAGCGATATGCAAAAGGATCCCGGAATATCACGAAAGCTCTCAAGGTCCGGAAAAAAAGTTGTGTATTTTAATCTCTTCAAACATACCATCTCCCGCTCTGTCTTTCCCGGGCAAAACAGAAAAAAACACGCGGCCATCAACTGGCCGCCCACCCTGGATGTCTTTTATAAGGTCCCCCGGGAACCCCTGTTCGATCTTCTGTTTATGGGGGGAGCATGGCGTAATTATAAGTTCCTTTACGAGAACAGGAGGATCTTCGGGGATAAAAAGGTCATCATTACTCATTGCGATGCCCGCATGCATTCAGGCGGGACCAAACAGGAATTTAATTACGATTCCAAATATATCAGCCTGCTGAAAAAAGAGAGGAATATGATCTGCCTGGACAGGCTGAACGAATCCTTGTACTGCAGGCTCCTTCTTTATACAAAAAGCGTTATCTGCCTCTTCAGGCACCCGGTCCAGTATGATTCAGGCTGTATTTCCGATGCTTTATGGTACGGGAAGCCTGTCATTACCAATAAAACCCTGGCCACAAGATACCTGAAAAACCATGTCCTGTATGTTGCCAGCGGCCGGGAGTTCGGGGAAGCTCTGAAAAAACTGGAAGATCCGGAATTTTATCGGCAGGTCTCGCGAAAAGCCATGGATTATGCCGGAAGAGAGAATAATATTTTCAGTTTACTGAAGAAGATCGAATAATTAGACCGGCCTTTTTCCCTTTATAGCTTCATGATAAAAGCCAGTTTAAAAAAAGCCGGCCTTCCATCGAATGATGTGCCTGAACCTGCTGGTCCTGAATCAAAGCTGATGGAATGAGAATGGTTCTGGCTCGCTCCGCCTGTGGAAACAGAATGACTGTGGTTCCCGTTTTCGCTGGTCTGGGCGTCGGTATAGCCGCCGCCCCATGACCCCTGCTCAGGAGCGCCGCCTCCTTCAGGCCCGGCTTCGCCTTTCAGAGCATGTACATGGTTGCCGTCAGAGCTCGTGCTGCCTGAATGGGAGTGGTCCTGCGACTGGTTCCCTGTGCCACCGCTGATGTAATGGGTATGAGCCGGAAGATTGGCCGTAACAAGGCTTTTGCTGTGCGAACCGCCTGTTGCGCCCGGATTCTCGGCTGAACTGCTGACGCTTAATATGAACCGGTCCCGCAGATCAGGCGTCCCTGAGGAACCGTCGCACAGGACCCATCCTGAAGGAATGGAGGCAATGGTGCCGGACCACATGAGGATGACACCTGACGGGATCACGGAAGAAGGTTTGTTCAGGATACCGCTCCAATCAACCAGTTCCGATCTCCGGGAAAGGAGTGAATAAGAGACACTGTTTATTTTTTCCCTGGGCTGAAGCGTATCGCCCCCTATCCTTATCTCCAGATACATGCCGCTCCCTGACCAGTCGATGTTCGTAAAGGGTCTGGGCGATCCTGTTGCGGTCGAGGCGCCGATATAAGTATGGAATATCCCGTTCGTCACTTTAACGACCTGGACATCGCCGGCCCAGATAAGCGTTCCCGCAGCGGCTGCGTCATAAATATTGAAGATAATATTCTCGTTACCGCTGTACGGCACTCCGTTCTGCAGCAGCTTGCCCTGATAATTAATGAGCGCAGGCACTCCGGGGAAAAGCAGCTCTGCTGTTAAAAAGATGAAAATTACCGGAAGAAAATTAAAAATTGTTCTTTTCATAGTGTTTCTCCTGGCTGGATCCGGCCTGGTACGAGCCGGAAGTTTCTCTG
>JAQTRT010000048.1:0-12124 GCA_028711675.1 bacterium
CCTGCCATCCGGCAATAAGGACAGTGCCGGGAGCCGTGGCGATAACAGGGGCGCCGGGCCAGGAGGCGATATCGATTCCTTTATGCCATTCGGTCCGGCGGCGGGTTAAAGGATGTTTTCTCCAGCCGTAGGAAGAAGTAAGGTATCCGCCGACTTTTAAAGGCCAGATAGAGGGAAGCTTGGAGAAAAGGCCAGCCCGTTCGCTTAAGAAATTTTTTACTTGTTCGATGTATTTTTTGCTTAACAGGATGTCGTTTTTAATCTGCTGGAGATCATAATATTCATCAGGCAGTTTGGAGGGGAGGTTGGAGGAAAGGGCGGTATTCTGTTCGCTGCTGCCACCTTGGGCATACAGGTTTATAAAACTATCTTTGGATGAAGAAGCTGAAGAATACAATTGTTCGATTTCCGGTTTAAGGGATTCCATTTTTTCATTGATATGATCAATCTCGCTGCGCAGTAGTTTTTCCTTTATTTTCCAGTTTTTTGAGAGTTGGATGAGATTATTCACTTCCTGGCTGGTCGTTGATGTGGAAATGATATTCAACGACGAAATGGAAATAACAAGGATAATGATGAGAATAGCGAAAAATAAAGTAAAATAAGATATATGAAGGGTGATAATCTTTTTTTCCGAATGAGGAATGAACATAACGGTCAAATGCTCGTTCCCTTTTTTTATGATGAAGTGATAGGCCCGTATCAGCTTGCTTTTTATAAGAGGAAGGTATTTCGCAGTAAAGGCAGAGTATGCGTGTTTAAATACATTCAGTAATTTCATATAGGAAAAGAAAATATTATAAATTTTTACTTTGTCAAGCATAATTTGTTTGACCTGAAATTAAAAAACAGTACATATACTCAGTATGATCGTTGATACACATTGTCATTTGGATTTGATCACACAGGATGAACAAGAACTGAATTCTATCCTTATCCAATGTAAAAATAACAAAGTGAACCTTCTTATTAATGTTTCGGTTGACCGGGCAAGCAACTTTAACAATGAAAAAATGGCTGAAAACCATGAGGAAATCTATTTTTCAGTAGGTCTTCATCCTCATGAAGTCGACCGGTACAGTGCTCAGGATGTGGATGATATCGAAAAAATATGCCTGCATAAAAAATGTGTTGCCATTGGAGAAGTAGGGATCGATCTTTTCCACGAAAAAGAGAAAAAGAACGAGCAAATCGCATTATTTGAGCGTTTTTTATATATGGCCAGGAAATATCAAAAACCCATCATAATCCATAGCCGGAATGCGTTCCAAGAGGTGTTTGAAATAATCAGAAAACCGGAATTTAACGGTATTTCCGGTGTCTTCCATTGTTTTTCGTATGGATGGGATGAAGCTTTAAAATGTATCGATCTTGGTTATAAGATCTCTTTTGCCGGTAATTTAACGTATAAAAACAGCCGGACCATACAGGATACGGCAAAGAGGATATCCGTACAAGAGGTTTTTCTTGAAACAGATGCGCCTTTTTTGGCTCCTGTACCGTTCCGTGGTAAAAAGAATTTTCCGTACTATATCAATCATCTGGCGTTGTTCCTGAGTCAGTTGAGGAACGAGGATCCGGAGATTCTTTGTGCACGTCTTTATCAAAACGTAACATCATTTTTTCGATTATACGGAAACAAGGAATGATCCATTCTATTCTCCATCAAGACCTGAAGATCAGGGGAAATATACTGGCCGCGCCAATGGCCGGATATACTAATCTGCCTACAAGGCTGCTTTTACAAAAATACGGAGCTGATCTTACCTTTACAGAGATGGTCTCAGCAGACGGGATCGTTTACCGGGATGAGAAAACGCTTAAACTTCTGGATACCTGTCCCAGGGAAACAGGGAAGGCAGTCCAGATATTCGGTGATCAGGACGGAATTTTAAAAGACGCTGTTGAATATATACGGGACTATACGGATTTCAGAATCATCAGCATCAATCTGGGTTGCCCGGTCAAGAAGATCTTGAAATCAGGGAAAGGCGGATATTTACTGAAAGATGAGAATAAACTGGAGAAAATATTCCGGTGCCTGGGAAAGATCAAAGGGATCTGTCTGACGATCAAGATCCGGTCGGGATGGGATAAACATCATTTAAATTATCAGCGTGTGGGCTGTCTGGCCGAGGAAAATAATGTTAAGCTTGTCGTTTTTCACAGCCGGACCGTTGTGCAGGGATTCAGGGACAGGGCAGACTGGGACCAGATCAGGGAATTGAAGCAGAAGCTCAATATTCCTGTTATCGGGAACGGGGATATTACCACACCGGAAGAAGCCGTAAAAAGGCTGGAGGAAACAGGGGTGGACGGGATTATGATCGGAAGAGGTTTTATCGGGTCGCCTTGGATATTCGATGATATCAAGGAATATGTACGGACACATTCCTATAAAAAACATAATACCGAGGAACGGATCAGGGCCATGCTGGTGCATTTAAAAAAGATGATAGACTATATGGGAGAAAAAAAGGGGATTATTAATTTCAGGAAGCAGATGCTGCATTATGTCAGGGAATTTCCGCACAGCGCTCCTTTGAGGAAAAGCCTTCAGGGTCTTGAAGAGTATCAAAATATAGAAAAGGTATGCCGAGAGTGGCTGAGATAAAAATATTGACTTTTAAAAAAAGAATGATAATTTTAAGGATTAATCAACGGTTCCATATGCGCTTTTCGTGATCCGTTGCAGGATATTATGAGTTATAAGCTGATCGAAAAAAATATTGATGAAGTAAAACCAGGAGATATTTTAGCTGACGATATCGGCGTTTATCCCCATTTGAAGCAGGATACCATGCTGGACGATTCAAAGATTAAAAATCTCGTCGAGCTGAAAATCAAATATGTGAAGATAAAGGTACCGGAAGAAGAGAAAGAGAGGCCGGTGATCGATCTTGTACTGGACGGAAAAAGTTATGACAAGGATGAGCATGTCAAACAGATCGAAGATAACATAGAGAAAGCTTATTATACCAGCATCCTGGAACGGGGAGACCGGATCGATATCCAGGAGAAGGATTTTGCCCTGGATGAGAAAAAGGAAGTTAAAAAGATCACCGAGCATATTGAAGAAGCCCACAGGGATATCTTCATCATCGAAAAGATGGAGAAAAAATCCATTAAGCGAATCAACGACAACATCAATATGAAATTAAAGCTTCTGTCGGATAATCTATCCACGATGATCAAAGATAAAGAGAATAAACTGGATGAACTGGAAGAGGTCATCAATGATTTGATCGAGGATACGGGACCCAAGAGGAATTCCGCGTTCCTGCTGCTGAACATCAAACGGGGCGGAGTGAACTATGTCATCCGTCATTCTATCAATGTGTGTCTTATCTCCCTGGCCATTGCCATTGAACTGACAAAGATGATGACCGAGAAACTGGACAGCCCCGAACTGAAAGGCGATTTAAAAAAACTGAATATATGCGATAAAAAAATATTCACAAAAAGCGAACTTATTAAACTGGGCCTTGCGGCTCTGGTGCATGACCTGAACCTTCTGGAGTCTTTTCCCGACCTGAGCGAGAATACTAAATTTTCCATCAAGGATAAGTCCAAGATCGAGCTTCATTCCAATAACGGCTATCATATGCTGACCCTCCTGGGGACGGAATATATCATACGAAATACCGTGCTGCACCATCATGAACGGGTGGACGGTACCGGTTATCCGGACGGCCTGAAAGGGGTACTGCTTTCCAAATACTGCCTTGTCCTGGCCTTTGCCGACCGGCTGGAACAGCTCATGATCAAGAGTCCTTTTTCCATACGGCTCCATCCGCATAAGGCCATTATGTATATCCTGGCTGAAGAGAAGGAAAAGTTCGATAATGATGTGGTCCTGGCGTTCTGTAAAGGGGCGTCTATGTACCCCATCGGTTCATGGGTCCTCTTGTCCAATGATAAAGTCGGTATTGTTTATTTATCCAATAAGCAGAACCTGCGAAGGCCTATCATCAAATGCGTGTACACGGCTGAAATGAAGGAACTACTGCAGAAAGAGTTCATTGATCTGGGTAAGTCAGATCTGAAGATCGTGGAACTGATCGATATTGAATCCTTGAAAATGTTCAATACAGACATTGAAAATTTTATTTTTGATGAACGCGAGTTTAAAAGGATCCAGGTCGACATGGAAGCCCGGGTCAACAGACTTGATACGGATATATTCTTTTCATCCCGGATAAGGGATGTCTCCCTGGGCGGAGCCAGGATCCTCATGAAAGATAAATTAAAAATAGGGGATGAGATTTATCTGGAATTCACCCTTACCAGCAGTCCGCTCAGGAACAAAGGGATCATTGTATGGGTAGACACCAATAATCCTTCCGAGAACTGCTATGGAATCAGATTCGTGGAATCCGACCAGAACTATAGACCCATATTAAACAACATGATCTAACTGTTTTACGAACTGCTCGGTGATCTTGTCCCAGTCATAGTGCTTCCTGACATAAACATAGCCTTTTTCTTCCCTTCTGTCTTTAGGCCGGGATCTGAGCAGTTTCTTTATCAGGCTGATATAATCATGTATATCCGAACGGCTTTGATATGTAAAAGGCCGGAACAGACGTAATTCCCCCACATCATTGGAAATGATCTTCTTTTTTAATGCAAGATACTCTCTCAGTTTCATGGAAGAACGGTAATAATTTACTTCTTTATCCTGATAATAAACAAGGGCATAATCGGAGAGAACAATATAAGGAATGATCTTTTCCGGGGTAAGATACCCGGTGAAATACAGGGAGGGCAGTTTCAGGGAACGGACCAGGTCTTTAAAATATTGAAGCAGGGGACCGCCGCCAGCAATGATCAGATATGTGTTTTCCGACAGGACAGGGCGGATATGGCGAAAAAGGATATCCAGGTCAGAGGCAATGTTCAGGTGGGCCGTATAGATCAGTATCCGGACATCCGGCTTTAGCTTGAAAAAGGAAATGAATTTTTTTTTCATTTTTTCATTTTTCGAAGCCGGATGGAAGAGTTTAAGGTCCACGCCTTGTTTCAGGACCAGCAGTCTGTTTTCTTTCACACGATATTCTTTCAGGATAAACTTTTTTAATAACGCGTTATGATAGGTGATCCGGTCAAAAAACCGGGGGAAAGGTTTTTGCATATAACGTGAGAGGAAGCTTACGATGCCTTTTCGGTAACCGAAGTCGATATCATCGATATCGACTATGTTCACAACTGGAGCAAACAGTTTTTTTAATAAGAGGGGGAGGAGAGTATTGGGGTAAGGTTTGATGGCCATACCGTAACGATAGGAAGTGGTCAGGACATACCAGATGTATTTGATGAAGTTCAGTGGAAAATCCAGCATGAAGGGGAGGGAAGAGAAGGGAATAATGAACCTGACTTTCAGTTGTCTATCTTGAAGGGCCCGAGCTAAATACCGTGCGCGTAAATAACACCCTGAATTCTTCGGTAACGAGGATAAAATAATAAAATCGTACTTCATTTTATTTTGTTCTCATCGGAATGAATTTACCGATACCTTGGCTGACAAGAACTTCGAGGATAAGAAGAAGGAGGACCAGAAAAAGAAAAATTTTCCCCAGGGGCCTTGTTGAGGAATAATGGAAGATCTTGTCCGTTATTTCTTTCTGATTCTCCGCTGTCTTGATGGGTAGGTTCCTGTAATTCCGCACGAGTTCGTCCATGCCGATGGGGGTGATGTCCGATTCGGTATAATCGGGATTTACGGCGAAGATCTTTTCATCGACCTGAAAAATTCCGGGTTTGACAATACGGTTGTCTTTTACGGCTTCTTCTTCGCCCATCAGCTGAGTGAGCTTAGGGACACGGCTGTCCAGCAGTGTATGGATATCCTGAAGGGACTGCCCGATATAAAACCGGTTATATTCGTCGGGGAGGCCGGTATTCAGAAGGTATTTCATCACCTGCTGCATAAGGGGTGGAAAATTCGGGTCGTAAATAAAATCCGTCGTGTCTTTCGCGGGTAAGAAGGTGAAGAGTAAAATACGGCTTCGTCTGGGGCTGTCCGAGAGATAGGGCTCTATTTCCAGGATAGCCGGATCCTGGTTGTTGAACCTGGCCAGGATGCGGATACCGGGTGCGAGCCGGTCTACGTTCATGGAATAATAGGAAAATATCTTTGATGTGCCGAATATTTTGATATCCTTGAACAGGGTGAATATGGGGTGGCTGTAATCCAGGTATTCAATGGAGAAAGGCTTTTGGTTCTCCTCATGCCGTTCTGAGATAGAACAGTTTAAGTTCATTATTTTGATGAAATTCAAATTAAAACTGTTGATGTCAAGATGAGGAGAGAGAAAGAGCACCAGGTTCTTATTACGTTGGATATAATTTTTCAGCGAGGCAAGATCATCAGTGCTTTCCCGGGAAAAATTGAAGAGCATCATGTCGAAATCCAGTTCCGGCTCCAGGCTGTTCATTTCCTGGATCTGTACAGGAGATGAATTGTTCTTATTGAGCAGATAAGCGGGATTCAGACTATTGAGGACATAAGTGAGCTCCTTACCGGGATCCAGGCTGATGATCCTCACTTTGGGAGGAACGGATAAGATGAAATAGTGCTGGTTATCATAGGACAGATCGTCCCCTTCCACGATCTGGGTGCAGAAGGGGATCGTGCCGGTTGTGTCAACGGAATAATTATAATTCAGCGATATCTTTTCATGAGGGGCAAGAGAAATGCTCTTTTGATGGACGGATTCCTTTTTCCCCGTTGTTTTCACAATAATATTATTCTGGACAGAAGAGAAGTTCTTGACCATGGCATAGATGGGCACGGTGTCTTTTAAAAAGTTCAATCTGATCGGGATCGTGTCCTCTATGACGGCGCTGTTCTTAATCTGCGGGGAGGATATCTTGATGAAAAAGAGAGGGTATCTGCTTCTGGCGTCTTGATGGATATAGTCGGAATCTTTTTGAAAATTGATCCTCTGCATATCCGAGAGCAGATAGATCAGGCGCTGGCTGTGGCTGGATTTATCCAGGAGCTGTTCAGCTTTTTTTAAGGTTTCGAACAGGTTATTGTTTAAATAGGAAAGCCCGGCATCTTTAACAACACGGATGATCTCTTTTTTATCATGGGAAAGGTCCAGGAACTGGATGTCATCGGTATCCGTACTGAGCAGAAGGGAAAAGTCATCCTGCGGCCCGGCTGTTTTTTCAATGATCTGGAATATCATCCTTTTTGCCTTCAGGAAAAGGTTCTCCCCTTCCGAGATCGCTCCCATGCTGAAAGTATTATCCAGGACGAAAACGATGCTTTTATTCCGGTTCTTTTCAAAGGCCATTTGTGAAATGCGGTCCTTTAAATAAGCAAAAGGCTTGGCCAGGCTTAAAACCAGGAAAAGGATGACCAGGGTCCGTATCAGGAGCAGCAGAAGTTCCTTAAACCTTATCTTTTTAGACTCCTTTTCAAAAGTTTTTTTTATGAATAATAAGGAAGGGAATTTTATGACAATGATCTGTTTTTTTGTTAAAAAATGGATCAGGATAGGGATGATAACAAATGCAAGCCCGAATAAAAAATATGAATTACTGAAGAACATCGATAAAATGTACATATTAAAAAAGAAAATTCAATACAATAATGAGGAACAGGGCTTTTTTAGCTTTAGAAAAAACGTGGTTTTCCGTTAATAGGTAATATGGCGGAAAAAATATCTAAAGTAAAAAAGATCGAATACGCTGAAAAAAGCACGGAATTAAAGAAACAGATAGATGAATTGAACAAGCATATCCAGGAGATGCTGAAAAGCCTTTCCAGCAGCGGGGCTTTGATCAATTATAAGAAAGTCATCATCGCCAACCTGTATATGAACATCATTATGCTGTATATTAAATTGAGCAATCTCAGCATGGATATACTGGGTATTAAGAATGAAAGCTATCTGGAGAACGCCAGGAAATTAAGCTATAAATTCATTTCCATCCTGGAGGATATCGTCGGTAATTATGTGGATGTGCCTTACAGTGAAATGAAAGATAAACTGGCCACCATCAGCCAGCTGGATGATATCAAGCGGTTAAAGCTGGTAAAAAAAATATCGTATTCTGTTTCCATGATGGAGGAGGCGTTCGGCCCCAATTCCAAATGGAAATGGAGCTTTGTCGATCTGGACGCCCGGGCCGCCAATTTGTGCAAAAACCTGACGGATTATAAGCGGATCCAGGAGAACCAGGACCCCCGCGTGGAAGGATTTCCCGAAAGGAACGAACTGTTAAAATTCATTAAAATATATATCAGGAAAGCTGCTGACCGGTTAAGGGAAAAGTATGAGATAGCCAATCCGGATGTCATCATCCTCAAAGAAGCGATTAAATATTTAGCTGCTTTAATGCGCATCGCCATAACATTCAATGACGGCGATGAAGCCAATAATCTGAAGAAGAACATCAAGATCTGGGAAGAGAAACTGGAGCAGGACGAAAAGAAGCTGGATGAAGAGAAGAAAAAAAAGCTGAAGAAATAAAAATCCCGCGCTCTGTCTTATTCCCGACCGCCTTTCCTCCTTTCCTTATAAGGTATCTTCTGTTTATAATAACAGGTTGACATTCCGGTAGAATATAATATACTTGAAATCAAGGGTATCCCCTTGAAGGGAGTCTTCTATGGATCAAATGTACGAAATAATAAAAAAACTGCCTAAAGCCGATCTCCACCGTCATCTGGACGGTTCCCTGCGGACCCAGACCATTTATGAGGTGGCCCGGGAACGGAACTATCCCTTACCGGCAGGTTCTGTGGATGAACTGGGCCGTTATGTTCAGGTCTCTGAGGACTGCCGCAGCCTGGCTGATTTTTTAAAAGCCTTTAATACTTTTTATCCGTTGCTCATGAACCCGGATGTCATGGAAAGAGCGGCTTATGAAGTAAGCGAAGATGCATATAACGATAATGTAAAATACTGCGAACTTCGTTTTGCACCAGTTCTTCAGGCTAAGGAAGGATTTTCCATGGAGGATATCCTGGCAGGAGTCCTGAAGGGTTTGAAAAAAGCCCATGAAGAATTCAATATCATCAATCCGTTGATCCTATGCTGTTACCGTTCCGAAAGCCCGGAATCCTCCCTGGAGACCGTGAAGCTGGCCATCAAATACCGTGATAAAGGGATCGTGGCCGTTGATCTGGCGGGCGATGAAGAACATTATCCTGCTTCGGCGCATAAGGAAGCCTTCAACCTGGCGCGAAAGAACGGAATCCAGATCACGGTCCATGCCGGTGAAGCTGGTTCTGTGAACAATATCCGGGAAGCAGTGGAGGTACTAAAGACAGACAGGATCGGCCACGGTATCCATATCCTGGATGACAATAAGCTGTACCAGGATTTTATCCAGAGGCAGATTCCGCTGGAGATGTGCCTCACCAGCAACATTCAAACCACGGTTGTGAAAAGTTATGAGGAGCATCCCTTTTCCAAATGTTTCCGGGATGGATTGAAGGTCACCATCAACACGGATGATCCCGGTGTCAGCAACATTACGTTAAGTCATGAATTATACTTATTGCATAAATATTACAGATTCAGTCTGGATGAGATCAAAAGAGTGATCCTGAACAATGTAGAGGCCAGCTTTACGACTAAAAAAAGGAAGGCTCTCCTCAAGCAGGAGTTTGAGAAAGAATTCGAGTCACGGAAATGACGCAAGGAGGAATTTATGGTCATTACCAAACAGTATATCTTCCTGCTGGGCAGACCCGGCTGTGGAAAATCCGCGGTATATAACCAGCTTATCAAACGGTTAAAGGAAGAGCAACTGGCCAGTGATTTCCCCAGGGTGGATGATTTCCCTAAATTATGGGCCAAGTTCCAGGCTGATGATAAACTGGAAAAGGAAGGGAAGACAAGGCGGTATTCAAGAAAGACCGAGGATGGCGGGTATAAGATCATCAATGACTCGTTATGGGATGAATTGCTGAAAGAAGTGAACGTGGACATCATTAAAATGGCACAAAAAGGACGCGTACTTTTTGTGGAGTTTTCACGTGACAGCTATCAGAGGGCCTTTGCTAATTTTAGTAAGGATGTGCTGGCCCAGGCCCTGGCCCTTTACATCGACGTCCCCTTTGAGATATGCTGGGAAAGGAACGTGGAGAGGCACAAGAAAGCCCTGGCTGCAGGGAGCGACGATCACCTGGTTTCCAAGGAAGAGATGGAGAAGACCTACAAGACCGATGACGCTGGGAAGTTCAGCCGTTCCGCGCCCTGTCCGGTGGAGGTCATCGATAATTCCAAAAGCGGCACTGATTTTCTGAATCAGCAGATCGAAACGATCATCGGATTACTAAAAAAGAAATACAGCCGATAAGGACAGCTTATGAGTTTTCAAGAAAATGATTTTCCTCATCTGATAGAGATATTGAACCAGTTCCAGAAGAAGAACAGGAACAACCCGGCGCTGATTGAAAAAGTGGTCATCGAGCTGGTGAAAAATTATCACATCATACCTCTTTATCCCGGGCTTGTCAGCGCTACCCTGATGAAAATGGTCAGGAAAGAGGACCCTCGGCTGGTCCGGGCCGGGAACTGGGTCACATTTCAGCATAAGAAAAAGATCTATTCCGGATATGTGAAAAGCACAGATGCAAAATCCATGACCCTGGAGCACGGGGCAGAAATCACTCCCCTGAAACGGAAAAAACTGAAAAAAGCCGGTTTAAAAGGGATGCTCCATGTATTCGAAGACCAGCTGAAACAGGACTGGCCGATGTTTTTTTTCAAGGATAATAAATGATGAAGGAAATGCATTTTCTAAAGGATGAGATTTATTTGTTCAAAGGCCCTGTCCGTTTTCGCGTAAAAGACGGCGTCGCGGAAGCTGTGGGCAGTATCCTCCGTAAGGAGACCGAATCCCAGTTCATCCCCCTGGGAAAATCGATCCCGGTGGAAATCCGGGAACCCGGGTGTATTGAAATCCTGGAAGGTGAAATGACCAGTATCGAGAAGCTGGATCACCGTACCATTCCTTCTGAGTGGGACCACCTTGTGGAAAAGATCGTGGCCGGCAGTCTGAAGAAGATCATTATCGTGGGAGAAATGGATACCGGGAAGTCCTTTCTGGCCACATATATTGCCAATCAGCTGGTGAACCGCGGGAAAAAAGTGGGTGTGATCGACAGCGACCTGGGGCAATCCGATATCGGACCGCCCGGGACCATTGGATTGACCATCCTGGATAAACCCATCATGTTCCTGCAGGATGCCAGGATCGACGGCCTTGAGTTCGTAGGGGCTCATTCAGCGGGATTACATATGGTGAACACACTGATGAGCTTTAAGCGCATCATGGAACGTTCCATTCACCTGACCGATATCACTGTTTTGAATACGAGCGGGTGGGTCATGGGCGACGGCGGCCGTCTTTTTGTGGGAGCTACCATCGACCTGTTCGAACCGGATGTTATTGTCCTCATGCAGAGACAGGGTGAATGCGAACATCTGGTCAAACGCATCTTCCCGAAGTCCAGGATTGTATCCATGACCGTATCCAAAAAAGCGTCTGAAACATCCAAGGGCGACAGGGAAAAATTAAGGAACCTGAGCTCGCAGAAGTATTTTAAGAACGCAAAGGCCATTACCCTGGACCTGGATGAGGTTATGACCGATAATTGTTTTTTTCATTCAGGCCAGGTTCTTTCCGCGATCCCGCTCAAAACCAGGAAAAAAATACTGTTCGCGGAAAAATATCCTTCTTTCGAAGGGATCCTCGTTGTCAGCGACAAACTTCTCACTCCGCGGGAATTAAATGAGCTTCGTACATTAGGACACAGGACCATCCGGAACCTGCGGCTTGATTTTGCTGACGAAGCCCTTGTGGGATTACGGCGCGGCGATTACCTGCTGCTGGATGTCGGGATCATCCGGAACATCGATTTCATCAACAGGAAAATAACTGTCGTAACGCCCTACGCGGGCCCGGTCCAGGATATAAGCGTCATGCAGTTCGGCGCGTTAAAGTATAAATCCGACGGTACAGAAGATGGCTTCATCGAACCCGGCAGTTTTTAACCCCAAAGCATCATGGAAAAAAAGAACTTTAAGCGGATTGGCGACAGATTTTTGTATGCTGATATCGTACAGGTAGAGGGGATTTTTATCCGTATCGGCAC
>JAQTRT010000048.1:12134-14134 GCA_028711675.1 bacterium
CCTCCGCAAGCACAAGATTAAGGCTTCCTATATCGTTATGCTCCCCCCCATCACGTCAGAGGCTGGAGATAATTATACAGGTGATGAGTTTGTGCTGTGGAACAAGATCTACCATCAGGATCAGACGCCTTATTATTATATCGGGTTCAAACAGTACGTGAAATATCTTTATCAGCGGCTGAAACTGACGATCAACCAGACCTTCAACGAGGAAAAGACCAGGGTCATCAGAAAGAACAGATTAAAAAAAATATTCCGGGCCATCCCCGTTAAATTCGAATCCTTCCACTACATCACGGACCATGTTAAGATCTATTACGGCATCTCCAATATCCAGATATATTACAAAGAGAACCTTATTTACAGTTGGCGGGAAAATTGCCCGTCTGTCAGCATCAATGTGGTGATCAAAAAAATGCTTAATCCGTTCGAGAACAGGAAAACGCGGTATATCGCGGATTCCATCATGGTGACGCCCCTGGGCCGTGGCAACGGGTTTAACGGCCGTTCCAGTAATTTTATCATCCAGTATGCTAACCGCGTGATCTGGGTGGACCCCATGGCCGAACCTCTGCTGGCCCTGAAAAGGATCAAGCTGCACTGGAACAAGATCACGGATTATTTTATCTCCCATATTCACGAAGACCATATCGAAGGTCTTTCAGCCATACTGAAGTTAGCCCTTTTAAGGAACCACCGGATCAACATCATCACGACCCAGAAGATCTTCAATAAATTGAACCAGATATTTTCTTTTCTGTTCCCGGATTTCCTTCATCTGGTGAATCACATCAACATCACACCGGAATCCCCGCTTCCTTATCATCAGGGTTATTTGTCCATCCGGTTCAATCACCATGTTTTAAAAAGCGGTACCCTGGGCCTGAAAGTAAAGTACAAGAACAATTGTTTTGCCCTTTCGGGAGACACGTATTATTCCGAGGAATTTGAGAAAAAGTACCCTGACCATCCCGCGTTCTCCCCGGACTGGTACAGGGAAGCTCACCTTGTTTTCCATGAAGCGGAGTTTTTCAACAAGCACACGAGCCATACCTTTTATACGGAATTAAAGAAGCTGCAGGAGAAAGTGAAAGCCCCGATCCTGACGTACCATAACAGTGCCAACAGGTTCCTTCTGCCGGCTGTCAAGGAATATAAAACCTATATCATCAAGAAGGAAAAATTATACTGCTCATAGGGGGGAGAAGACGATGAGGAAAGGATTACCTTTTATCCTGCTTCTGGGAAGGCCCGGATGCGGAAAATCCGCTGTTTATAAAATACTAACCCGGAAGCTCCAGGAAAAAGGATTGGCCGACGAATTCGAGCGGATCGATGATTTTCCCATCCTGAAGGAATTATTGGACAAGGATACAGAGTGCAAGCGTCATGTCCGGAAGGACGGGGGCTTTGCCGTGACCGATTGGACCATCATTGACGAAGTATTACAGGAGATCAATGACAGGGTCTTTCAGAAAGCTGCGGATCATAAGGTCCTTTTCATCGAATTTGCCCGGGCTAATTATAAGGAGGCGCTGGCTAATTTTACAAAAAAATTCCTGGATCACTCTGCTGTCCTCTATATCAAAGCCTCTTTTGAACTCTGCCTGGCCAGAAATGAAGAGAGGTTCAAGGCCGCTCAGGAGAAGAACCTTGACGACCATATCGTCCCGCCTGACCTGATGAGGACGTATTACAAGGATGATGATATTGAGACTCTTCTGGACGCACGCGGTGAACAGTATCTGACAGAGACCTGGCCTATGCGTTTCTTTATCCTGGATAATAATGTCCAGGGCATAGACATATTGAACATCCATTTAAACCGGTTCGTTACCTTTTATCAGAGCATCATTAAAAAATAAGGACGGGGCCCCTATCCCATCCGCAGATCAGGATAATGAGAAACATTATTTAAATGATGAACAGTATTTTAAGCCAATACCATCTCTCCCATATCCGTAAATCACTTGAGAGCGGAGAAGAGAAGAATTTATCCT
>JAQTRT010000049.1 GCA_028711675.1 bacterium
CCGCAAGCATGAATCGGACGGTATCTATGGTTATGTGACAGGCAGAAATGATATTATCCAAAACACATTTTCTTCCAACCAGGTCGGAGTTTATCTGGTCAACTATGCCAATAATTATATGATCAGTTCGAACCTGTTCACGGGCAACAGCTGGGGTTATATCTGCTGGGACTGCCAGAACATCGTGCTTTACAGGAACCTGTTCGAGAACAATCTCACCAATTCCATTATTATTTTAAGTACATCCACCAATTCCTGGATCGTGAACAATACCATTGTCAAAACAAAGGTCGGGCCCGGTATCCTGTGGACCAACAGTTCCTGGGGATACATGTACAATAATGTCCTGCTCTCCAATTTTGCTTACGGCATCCAGCAGGTCTCTGTGCGCACGAGCTGCAGCGGATATAACTCTTTTTACGGTAATTCCATCAGCCCCGTAACGGGCGGTTTGTATCCGGGAAAAGGGGATATTTATACAGACCCTCTTATCAGTATGATCAGTTCATTCACTATCATGTCGGCTTTAAGCCCGCTCATCGATTCAGGAACGAATATAGCGGGACTCGTCGATACTTTCGGAGGAGCCGGACCTGATATGGGATGGCGGGAAGCCTGTGACCTGCCTTTGCCTTCCGCACCCCAGACCAACCAGGCTGGCCTGACCAATAAGAATCAGAACCTGTCACAGGCAGTGCTTGCTCCCAATCCTTTCCTGAAAAAGAACAGAGCTGCAGGCCATAGTCTTACCTTTTTTAATCTGACGCCTGAATTTGAGATCACGGTCTTCACATTCACCGGAAAAAAAGTAAATCACATGCAGGGCAGCACTGTCCAGGGCAGATATCAATGGGTCCCTGTGAACAGTAAAGGGGAATTTCTCTCCTCCGGCGTTTATATCTGTTATATTACCGATCCCCAGGGCCATGAAAAATATCTGAAATTGGTCATTCAATAATTTGCTGTTTTTTACGATAATAATGTATACTTTTTATACAGAATTTTTCATGCTGTAAAAAAGACTGAATTTCATTTAAAAGGGAGGTGTTTTTTTAAAAGAATCCCTTTAAATATAATCAATTTAATAAATTATTCTTGATAATTGGTATAATTATTGCAAATATTATCTATACAATGGATTTTAAAGGTCATAATCATTTACCGGATAAAATAATTTTCCATTATCATCGACCGGATGAAGTAATTATCATTGCCATTTGACGGCCGGACCATGGTCCGGCCCATTTTTTGAAGAGAAGGAGGAGTCATCATGTTTAACAGAATCAGCCGTATTATTTTCTTTATATTATTTTTCGTCAATCTTCTTGATGCCGTACCCAATATGCTCAATTACCGCGGAAAGGTCTTTGAGAACGGGATCCCTGTCAGCGGAACCCGGACCCTGCGGTTCCGGATCTATAACCAGCTGACCAGCGGCATCCTGCTCTGGGATTCCGGTGATCAGGCCCTGGATGTGAATAACGGATATTATTATTATACCATGACCGGTGTCCCTGCTTCGGTATTCACCAATGATTCCCGTTTCCTGGAAGTATCGGTCGGAGGATCGTTGCTCGCCCCCCGGGAACAGCTGGTCTCCGTGGGATACGCTTATAATGCGGCCATGCTGAACGGTGTCCCCGGTACCAATATCAACCTCTGGTCCAGGAACGGCGCCAATATCTACAGGCTCACAGGGAACATCGGCCTGAGACTGAGCGCGCCCTCCCAGCAGCTTGAAATGACGGGAAATCTCAGGATGCCTCTTGCCTCTACTTCCTCCAATGCCGGCGTTATTTTTATTGGCAACAGCCGGTTCCTTTTCGGCATCCCTACTTATAATTTATTCATGGGTGAAAGCGCCGGGAGTTTCAGCCTGACAGGGGATTATAATACGGGGATCGGGTACACGGCCCTCTCAAGCCTGACTTCAGGCGCTGATAATGTGGCGGTAGGGTACCAGGCCCTTCCCAATCTGACCACAGGCGCCAATAACGTGGGTTTGGGGTACAGGGCATTGTACAGTCTGCTGACCGGAAGCGGGAATGTCGCCATAGGTCTAAATGCCCTGTACAATCAGACCGGAAGTTATTGTGTCGCGGTCGGCGGTTTTTCCTCCTATAACGTTACCGGCAGTTATAATATCGGGATCGGTTATTATACCATGTACGGCACCGCCGGCAGTACCGGTACGGGTAATGTGGGGATCGGTTATTATGCGCTGCAGCCTCTCAATGCCGGAACGCGGAATATTGCCGTAGGGTATAATGCCGGTAATTCAATAACCGACGGCTCTGATAATGTGCTCGTGGGAGCTTATGCCGGACAGGCTCTTATCGCCGGTCTGGCCAATACTTTCCTGGGCAGTTATGCGGGGTACAGCACCCTGGGTTCCAGCAATGTCTGCATCGGATACAGGGTCGGTTACAGCGACGTGGGCTCGGGAAAGCTTTTTATCGACAACTATAATACGAGCACTCCTCTGATCTGGGGGGATTTTAATAATGACTATGTCAATATCAACGGCCGCCTGGGCGTAGGGACAAATGCTCCGGCCAATCCGTTCTTTGTGAACGGTCCTTTCACGGGATATGTGGCTTATATCAAGAATATCAACGCTTCAGCAGCAGGGAATGGTTTATATATCGATGCGGATTCGTATGATTACGGCACCAGTTCAGCCTTGTACGGAGAGTACATCAAAGCTTATGCTCCCAGCGTGGGCGGGAATGCGTACGGACTGTGCGTATACAGCTATGCTTATAACACCAGCACTTCCTACGGCGTCTATGTCAATGCCACGGGTGGATCGACGACCGGCCGGGAGTGGGGTCTGTATGTTACCAGCGGGGATAACTATTTCAGCGGTGATGTGGGTATCGGCACAATAGCGACCACAAATAGATTACAGGTCTTGACAAGTTCGGCTGCTCATTACGCGGCTTATTTCGCGAACACGGCAAATGCGGACACGGCTTTCGGGATCGGCATCCAGGCCGGACGTGCGGACGGCGCCAGTTTCAGCAAGCTGGTCAGGTTTTTTGACGGGGACGCTGATGCCGAGATAGGGAATATCGGTTTTTCCGGGACGACCATTACTTACGGCACATTTACCGGCAGCCATTACGGTGAATGCGATGATATGGGGAAGTTTGAACCCGGGGATGTCCTGGTCATGACAGGCCGTAACAGCAAGGTCAATCCCGGCGCCCGGGACGGGGAACCGGTCTACGGAGTGGAATTTTCTTCCCGGCCGGATGATAAGAGAGTGATCGGGGTCTTCGGCGCAAAAACGTCTATCAGCAGAAAGGATAAGAACAAGACTGTCCATGAAAAGGAAGTTGTCGTGATCTATGCGGTCGGCAACTGTTATGTGAAGGTTACGGACGCGAACGGCGATATTGAGACAGGCGATTACCTGACCACTTCGGGAAGGCCGGGGATGGCGCAGAAACAGAAGGAAGCCATGCAGATGAACTTTACCCTGGGCAAGGCCCAGGAAACGGTCCGGTGGAAGGATGTGGAAATTGATGCGAAGAAAGGGTATAAATGGAAACTGATACCCATCGCCCTGACAGCCGGCTGATCCTGTCAAGTCCTCCTGTCCTGATCACAGGGACCGGAGGCCTGAGATCGTAAGGGATAAAGGAGAAAATGAGACGTTGAGGATTTTCTCTGTTTTAATTTTTTGTTTAACTCTGTTGTCCAATGCACTTGATCTTTCAGGGACCATCATGAGCAACAGTATCCAGAAGGTCTGGTCGGATATTTTCGATTCCTCCTCCAGCACGCTTCAATATATGACCAACGGGAATATCTATAATTCGTCTTCTTTCGGGCAGGGCACGGTCGTGGGCAGGGGGTATAACGGTCTTATCACGAATTTTTCCGGATTCCTGCCTGATCCGGGCAGTCTCCCTATCCGGAACGTGACCAAGAGCAGAAGATACGCTTATCTCGAAGCAGCCCTTTCCGACGCTTCCAAAGGGGATATCATTGAGTTCGATCCCGGCCTGTACAAGGGAACCGTCAACCTTTCCAGAAGGACCAACCTGACCATCAGGGCCAGCGACTGGGCCGTATACGGATACAACGATACAACTATCCTGAAAGGAAACCGTATCCAGCCTGTGGTTTCCCTTTCGAACGCGTTCAAATGCCGGATCATAGGGTTCACGGTCGAAGCCGGTTCGTTCGGCGTATTCTCTTCGGCCAATTCTCCCAATTCCAATTATATCGCGCATAATGTCATACGCACCAACACGATCGGTATAGGCGTTACCAACGGGAATTTCAATACAATTACCAGCAACAGCATTGCCATCTGTTCCAACGGCGTTTTTATCACGGGGACCTCACGTTCCAATAATATCCACGGCAACACCATCTATTCCAACAGAAGGTACGGTGTCTGTATCAATGATGAGGATTCTGATTATAACAGGGTGCGAAAGAACAGTATTTTTGCCAACCGCGATACAGGTGTCTTGCTGTCGGACGCTGATTTTACCATCATATCCCGGAATAATATTTATTTTAATACCAATTACGGGTGCCAGCTCCAGAATGTACCGGAAAAGACCATGATCGCCACGAATGCCATCTATTCCAACGGCGGGAACCAGCAGTCCGAGGGAGGGATAGGCCTTCAGGGAGGGCTTGATACCACTATCCTCAGCAACCGTATCTTCGGTAACAGGCAGTCCCAGATGTACAATTCTTCATGCAACCGCATCCGGTTTTTAAGGAACCTGGTTTCAGGAGGGGATTACGGTATTTATTTAAATAACGCGCCTGTTTCCAACCTTATCAAAGGGAACCGGATCATCGGCCAAACCACATCAGGCATCCGCATGATCTGGGGAGCTGACCGTTTTAACTGCATCTCCAGCAACCAGATCGTGGGTATCGGCGGTAATTACGGGATCTATGCCTGCGGCGGTTATAATAATACTATAACGAATAACAGGATCGTGAACTGGCAGAATGGCGTCTATGTGGGCTCCTCGTCCGGGTGTTCCAATCATTCTGTGCTGAACAACTATATCACCAGCAATTCCGTATACGGTATCGTGCTCAGCATGGCTTCCAAACATCTGGTAAAGAGGAACGTGCTGTTCCGGAACGCTGCAGGCATCCTGGTGGACAACGCGGCCGGGATGATCGTCAATAATACCATTGCCCGGTCCACGTCCGGCAACGGCATCCTGTGGCAGAACACATCCGGCGGCCAGATGCAGAATAACATCTTTTTATCCAATGCCGCTTACGGCGCCCGGCGTACTTCTTCCGGACCTGTTGTGGCCGGGTACAATGATTTTTACGGTAATACTTTAGATCCTACGAACGGCGGCATCACCTGGAACCAGGGAAATCTGTTCGGGAATCCCCGGCTGAACGCCTCTTCTACGTATGTCATTGCTTCCGCTTTCAGCGCAGCAGTGGATACAGCCACCAATATGTTCGGCGAACCTTTCCAGGGGAACGCTCCGGATATGGGTTGGAGAGAGTCGGCCTATACCATGCCCGTGCTGCCGCGGCTGGTGGACTCCCTTCAGCGGCTGGACGGAGCTCCGGGTACTACCTATGACACAGCCTGCGGGGATCTTGACGGTGACGGCGATGTGGATGTGGTGTACGGTAATTCCGGCCTTACGAACAGTCAGGTCTTTTTGAACAACGGCACGGGTTTTTATACGTTCAGACAGTTCCTTTCCAGGAAATTCACTCCTTCTGTCCTGATCATGGATGTAGACAGAGACGGCGACCTGGATATTGTTCAGGGATGCGGGTCCTCGCCTTCGGATAAAAATATCGTCTGGCTCAACGACGGAGCCGCGAATTTTACGGAATCCTCCAATTTCGGCCTGGGTTACTGCCTGAGCCTGTGCAAAGGCGATATAGATAATGACGGCGACCTGGATATCATTGAAGGCCAGAATCCGTCCACTTCGGACAACGGCAGCCGAATTTATACAAATAACAACGGTGTTTACAGGTTCAAGGAGACCATCGGCTTTTTCGGGCTTTTAAGCCTGATGTATAATCTTCTGGTGGATGTGAATAAGGACGGAGCCCTGGATTATATCGCGGCCTATGATTCAGGCACCATGCAGACCAAGGTCATGACCAATAACGGGAAAGGGACCTTTACCTACTGGGGCAACCTGTCGGCTGAAATGAATTATACCTATGAGATCGCGGCAGGCGACATTGACAACGATTCGGACATTGATTTTGTCCAGGCCAATTCCAATACCGGGACAAGGATCATTGTCAACAACTGGCCGGCTGCTTTTTCCATCAGCCAGACCCTTCCGGAAACCAACGGCCCGACGCGGAGCGTAAAACTGGGCGATATCAATAATGACGGAAGCCTTGACCTGATCGAGGCCAATGAACGCGGCAGTCTCATTTATACCAATAACGGTTCCGGCGTGTTCAGCATGGTCACCACGACCACGTTAAGCAAATTCAACGCGTTCCGGCTGGCTTTTGCCGATGGGAACGACGATTCCGATCTGGATGTCCATATCGCCACAGCCACGACCAACCTGGTCTATACGAACAAAGAGACAAAATACAACAATCCCCCCTTCCAGCCGTTCAACCTGACAGCGGTCACGCAGGGATTATCGGTAACGCTTAACTGGAGCAGGCCTTCCGACGACAGGACTCCTTCGAAATCGCTGACCTATAACCTTTTTATCCAGGATTTTAACGGCAGGATCTGTTATTACGCGGAAGATATTCCGGGAGGCATCCTGAACAACCATACGCCTTCAGCCGGGAACCTCTGGACAACGACCAATATCAGGCTGACAGGTCTCCGGATTAATAATTATACCTGGGGCGTCCAGGCCGTGGACAGCGGTTACCGGCGTTCGGTCTGGAGCATAGGCCAGTTCCGCATCGGGAGCCACAGCGGTCCGTTCTATGTGCACAAGAACCTGGGGAGCGACAGCAACGACGGAACGAGCGTGAATCCGTTCCGGACCATCCAGAAAGCCGTTGATGTGATGAGCGCGGGCTATCCGCAGTGTTCGGTGCCTGCGGCGTACATAGCGGGTTATGTCTATACCAACCGCATCACCATCCGCTCCAACCTCAATCCCGGGAGCATGACCCTGGCCAAATGGTCCAATACCGCGCCCGTGATCTGGAGTCCCTCCGCGATCCTTTCCTCCAACTACTGTATTATGATCACCAATGCCGACCGTATCGTTGTCAGGGATTTCATCTTTTCCGGCAGTTCGAACCAGATACTCATCAAGAAGAATTCCAGGAATAATGTCATCCGCAACAGCAGCTTTATGGACTCAAGGGGGGCGGGGGTCTGCGTCTTCATGGGAGCAGGACCGGGCCATCTCATCTTCAGCAATTATTTCCATGTCACGGGAGCGGTCAATTACTATCAGAAGGGTTCCGTGGCCATCATGACGAACTGCAAGTTCGTCCGCGTGCTGAACAATACTTTTTATTCGAACCTGATGAGTTCATCGGGCACGCCCATAAGGATCTCGGCCGCTTCATCCAATACCGTCAAGTTCAATACGGCCGTGTCCAATAACAAGGGGATCCTCGTGGAAGGTTTAAGCCTCAATAATCAGGTCGTTTCCAATATCCTTTTTTATTCGGGACAGATCTCTTTAGCCGGTATCGAGAATATCGCCCAGGGGAACAGGGTTTCCCGGAACACCGGCGGGCAGGGTATCAACGTCCTTGGCAGGGGGAATGTGGTCTTTGAGAATATGGTATATTCCAATGGTTCCGGTATTTACCAGTCCAGCTCGGTTGCAACGAACAGCGTTATCTCCAATAATTATCTTTTTAACAACGCGGCCCACGGTATATTGACCGCGAGACGCTATACGCGCGTCGTCAATAACCGCTGCGCCATGAACCTTTTAACCGGCATCTATATGGGCGGTAAGCATGAATATGTGTCCGGAAACACTATGGTAACGAACGGTGTGGGGCTGAAGATCTTCTCCGTAAGCAATGTTTTAACCAATAACATGATCGCCGGCAGTACGAATAACGGATCACAGCTTTCCGGTTCCTATAATAAGATATACGATCTTTCGGTCATCAACAGCAGAAGGACGGGGATGTGGGGTGTGCCCGGCCAGAAGGCCAACCGGTTCGTACGGCTCCTGGTGTTCAGAAGCGGCATGGACGGCCTCAATCTCCAGGGGACCACCAACACATCGTTCTATCACTGCACCATCGTGAGTAATCTGGGGAACGGTGTTGTCATCTCCAACAGGGCCAGTACCAACATCATCATGAACTCCATCATTGCTTATAACGGTAATTACGGCATCTATAAATTGACCGGCGGAGGCGGCTGTTTTACTAATTTCCGGTACAATGATTTGTACATGAATTCAGCAGGGAATGTGAGCGGCTGCGCTCTTGGACCGAGTACCACAACAGCCGATCCTTTTTTCGAGTCGCTGGACAGCGGAAGCGCGAACCTTTGTTATCTACTGGCCACTTCGCCCTGTATCAACACAGCTACTAATATCATCGGGATCAGCGGTGTATATGCCGGTTCCGGGCCGGATAAGGGATTTTTTGAATACGGCGGGGATGTGAATCACGGCCCGTTCTACGTGGATGATAATACGGGTGACGACAGTTTCAGCGGATCGCGGAACACACCGTTCAAAACCGTCCAGCGCGCAGCCCTGGCCATGATGACAGGAGCTCCTTATTGCACATCCGCCACTGCATTTGTTTTCCCGGGGACATATCAGGAGAAGGTGACGATACAATCCAATAAAAATACAGGGTTAATGGTCTTCACAGCCCTGTCAAATGACCGGAGACCTCATCTGACAGGCGCGGCGATCACGAATTATGGATTTTATCTGACCAATGCTAAAAAGGTGATGATCGCTTATTTAAATATTAAAAATTTTAACAGGTCCGGGATCTATCTGGCAGGCTCATCTTCCAATAACTGTATCCTGAACAATAAAGTATTTTCCAACGGGGGTTCGGGTTTCGGGATATACCTGAATTCCGACTTTGCTGATAAAAATCTCATTTTCAGAAATAACGTCTTCGGTCCGAACCAGGCTACGGGATTGTATATCGCCAACGGGGACTATAATACGGTGCGTTCAAACCAGTTCCATAACAATAATAATAACGGCATGTATCTCTATATTACCGCACAGTACAACCGTATCTGCGAAAATTCCATTTACTCCAATGACGGGCTGGCGGGTATTTACGGTTACAGCGACGGCTGTTCCCGGAATTCCATTTACAGCAATGATATCTGGGGCCTGAACCAGACATACGGGATCTATCTGGTGGACAGCGATTATAATTTCATCAGGGATAACAGGATACATCATAATGAGATGCACGGCATTTATCTGAAATTTACCACGCAAAGCAATATCATAAACAGGAACCTGATCTATTCCAATGAACTGACCGGCATAAAGATGGATGACGGCGGAGGCGGTTACTTCCGGTATAATTTTATCTGCTCCAACAGGATCAGCGGCTTGAACCAGGATTACGGTATCCAGGCCACAAATAACGTTTATTACACAAGGATATACAGGAATCTTTTTGTCATGAACGCTACGAATGCCCTAAATATCGCGGGTTACCCTCTCAGTACAAGGATCTTCAATAATACTGTTATTGGCAGCAGAAGCGACGGTATCTTACTGGCCAATACAGCTGCTGTGACCCTGTACAATAATATCATCATGCTGAACGGTACGGCAGCCGGTAATTACGGCCTGAGGTATACCGGGACAGCCATAGCATACGTGGCATTTAATGATTTTTACAATAATTTTTCCGGGCCTGTACAGGGAACTGTAACGTGGGGGAACGGCAACCGATATACAGATCCGCTCCTGGATACGATCACGTCTTACACCATTATCTCGTTCCTCAGCGCGGCGGTCGATTCGGCGACCAACATCCTGAATGAACCGTATCAGGGACTGGGCCTGGATATGGGCTGGAAAGAGTCGCCGTACATAATGCCCCAGCCTGTCCATAATATCACAAGGTCTAAGGATTATCTCACGATTAACGCGGCTGTCGCCGACCTCTCCAACAATAACCAGCTCCGGATCGATCCCGGGATCTATAATGAGGTCCTGCATCTTGCGCGTATGACGAACATCCAGATAGAAGCCCGGTCCTTTGTGAACGGCGGGACAAATACGAATACAGTCATCATTGGCGTCAGTTCCACGCCTGTCATCGCGTTCTCGAACTGTTTCAATATAAACATCAGGGGCTTTTCAGCGCGGAACGGCTCTTACGGCGTTTTCTCACTCGGCAGTTCCCCTAATTCCAATTACATCGCCCACATGAACATCACGGGAGTCGGGATCGGCGTGGGCATCACCAACGGCGATTTCAATACAGTGACCAGTAACCAGATCTATCAGTGCACGAACGGTATCTATATCATAGGCACATCCAGATCAAATGCCATATTCAGCAATAATATTTCGAGGAATATGAACGGTGTCTTTATCGCTGATGCAAAAAATAATTTCATCAGGTTCAATGAGGTCAGAAGCAACCAGGTCAACGGGATATATTTATCCGGAACTGCCGAAGGGAACAGCCTCGGCAATAACCGGATCTATTCAAATACGAAAGCCGGTCTTCATTTAGCAGGTAGATATGTAAGAAATAATCTTGTCATCAGTAATAGTATTTTCGGCCTCAATCAGTCATGCGGGATATTTTTGACCAATACCTGCTGTAACTATATCCAGAAAAGCAATAAAATATACAGGAACCAGTACGGGATCTATGGCAGAAACGCGGTCACTTCCAATGTTTTCGCGCAAAACCGGATCTATTCCAACAGCACCACCTATGGGATTCGTTTTAATGACGGCGCCAATAATGATAATACGTTTATAAGCAACGATATTTTCAGACATGGTATGGGGATCCAGATCGGAGACGACAACAGAAATAATTTTTTAAATAATCGGATTTATAACCAGACCACGGTCGGGCTCATGATCACAGGTTATGGTGAGTCCACCCGCGTTTCAGGCAACCAGTTCTACAGTAATAACCTCGCCGGCCCGCCAAACGCCGCCATCGTTATAAACGGTTCTGTAAGGAACATTTATGTGATAAGTAATTCGATCTACAACCAGTATAACGGGATCACTTTCAACGGCGGAGGGATGCAGAACTTTGTCAGGAACAACAGGATCCACGGTAATTACGGAAATGGGATACTCATCTGGGGCACCACAACGGGGGATATCCGGTCGAATTATATAGCGCAAAACGAGATCTGCTCCAACACCGGCAGCGGTATCTGTTTTTTCAGCGGCGTGGCGAAAAGGAATGTTGTTGTCAGTAATGTGATCTTCGGCCCTAATCAGCAGAACGGCATTGCTTTTTCAGGCGGAACCAATAATAAGGTCTACAGAAACCTCATAAAGAATAATTCCGCATACGGTATTTGCAGTAAAAGTAATGCTCGGGAACAGGTTATAGTGAACAACACTATCTTCAGGTCCATGACAGGGGACGGAGTATTCTTTACGAACTCTACCTCAGGGACCATGTACAATAATATCATACTCTCCAACGGGGACGGCGCCGGTGATTACGGTATCCAGAACGCCGGTACGGGTCTCGTATACGCGGGTTATAACGATCTGTACGGCAATGGTGCCGGACCCACCAACGGCCTATTTCTCTGGGGCGCGAAGAATATCATGAGTGATCCCATGCTGGACACGGCCATGTCCTGTACGATTTCTTCAGCGGCAAGCCCTGCCGTGGATACCGGTACGACCAATACGGCCGAATCCAAGGTTTACATAGGCTATGGTCCGGACCTGGGCTGGAAGGAATCGCCTTTTATCATCATAAACAAAGGTCCTTTTTACGTGGATGACGAGCCGGCTGCTTCTGATTCCAATCCGGGTACGTTCAATATGCCGTTCCGCACCATCCAGCGGGCGGCCAACGTCATGATGCCGGGTGCTCCCGGATGCACGTCAGCCACGACCTATATATTCCCGGGGGTTTATCAGGACAGGATCACGGTTTATTCCAACAGAAATCCGGGATGGATGATATTCACAAAACTTTCCAATACACAGCCCTTGCTGTACGGCTCTTATCTGACCAATACGGGAATAAAGATCACCAATGCGGCCAATGTCATTATCTCAGGACTGGCTGTCTCTTCCTTTTCGAACGGTATTTTTATAACCGGCGTTTCAACCAATAATGCCGTCAGGGATTGCCGCGTGTATTCCAACGAGTTGATCGGCATCCGGATCGGCTCTGAGGATGCGGACAGGAACCTGATATTCGGGAACAGCATCTACGGCACGAACCAGTTCCGCGGTATTTTCATAAGCAGGGGAGACCGGAATGTCATTCTTTCGAACAGCATTTTCCTGAACAGCAGCGGCGTTGAGTTCACGACTAGCGCCGTGAGCAACCGCCTGGTAGGGAACAATATTTATTCAAATAATATAGACGGATTTTACTGCTGGTCCGCCACCGCGGGTCCGAACTCCATCCTGAGTAATACGATCTGGGGCGCCAGTCAGAATATAGGCGTCGAGATCCGTTATGCCAGCGGTTATCTTGTGGCCAATAACATTATCCGGGAACATTCCTCATACGGGGTCGTCCTGGCCCTTTCCGCGTTTTCCAATCTCATCAGGGATAATACGATCTCTTCAAACGTCACAGCCGGTGTATACATAGGCTGCGACGGCAATGAGATCATTACCAATGATATCCACGGCCCCGGCCAGATCTCCGGCGTTTACCTGAACAGCGCGGATGCGAATGTGGTGAGACTGAACCGCGTTGCTGATCAGGGTTCGTACGGTATCCATATTGCCGGGTCCTCCTACAGCAACCACGTTGCGCGGAACTTCCTGGCCGGCAACGGTACTTCCGGCGTGTTTTTCAACGGCGCATCAGCCGGCAGGAACCGGATAGGGACCAATCAGATCAGGGGGCCGGGCCAGAGTTACGGGGTTCTCATGACGGCTGCCGGTATATTGAATTTGATCTTTTCAAACCAGATCTGTAATAATGCGGATACCGGCGTTTCCATGGGCACCGCCCGTTCGAATGTGATTGATAACAATGTCATCTGTTCCAACAGGCAGCGGGGCATTGGGTTCGGCATAGATACAGCGGATCAGAACACGATAACGGGGAACAGCATCTGGGGCACAAAAGGCGAGGCGGGCATCAGCCTTTCTCTCGGGGATCACAATATCCTGCGTTATAATAATATATATAAAAATTCAAATTACGGCCTGCTGTTCATCAACGGGGCCAAGAGCAACCAGATCCTTAAAAACACGATATATTCCAATTATGCCTGCGGCATCGCCCTGGAGTCCGACCAGGAAGACGGTAACCGGATCATGACCAACGATATCTGGGGAACGGTCAACGGATACGGGATCCGGATCGCGGCCGGGGACATGAATATTTTCAGTTCCAACAGGATACATAACAACCTGTTCGTGGGCGTTAATTTTTACAGTACGGCCAGCTCGAACGTCTTTTCGCGAAATCTTGTGTATTCCAACCAGATAAGCGGGATCTCGGTCAACGGAAGCGGTTTTGCGGACAATACCCTTTCCAGCAACATCGTCTTTGGCCCTGATCAGAATTACGGCTTTTATTTCAACGGCGTCGGCGGAAAGAATATAATTATCCAGCGCAACCTTATCCGTCATAATGACAATTACGGGATCTATCTGAACGCGGCCACCAATATTAAAGTAATCAATAATACGATTTTCCGGAGTATTGTGGATGACGGCGTGATCTGGCAGAACACATCCTCGGGCACTCTGTACAATAATATCATCCTTTCCAACGGTGACGGAGCCGGGGATTACGGGATCGAGAACGCCGGAACCGGTCTTGTGTATGCCGACTTCAATAATGTATATACCAATGGAGGAGGCAAGTTCCTTAATGTGACCCCGGGACCGAATAACCGGTTCTCAGATCCCCTTCTTGAGACAACGACTTCCTTTACCATCATGTCGCCGTCAAGCCCGGCCGTGGATTCCGGTACGACCAACACTCCCGTATCCAAAGTTTACA
>JAQTRT010000050.1 GCA_028711675.1 bacterium
GGATATCCTCGAGCGTACGCAGGGGATTTTTATTGCAGCAAGCCCAGAATGAGAGTATCCAAATGGTCGTAATAACGGTCTTCTTAAAACGCATACGCAATGCCCCAGTAAACCCCTGTCCGGAAAACAGGCTTATCCGAGTAATCGAGGATCAGAAGGCTGGAAGAGCCCATGTTTATCTTTAAATCATTAAAAACGTCGAACTGGAAGAAAAGGTCCGGGAAAAGATTCATGCTGTCGGAAAAGACCTGCATATCCATCTGGAATCCCAGGGGAATAGCTTTGACGAAACGAGGAAGGGCCATATCCAGATACAGATACCCGCTGGCATAGCGCAGTATCTCGTTATACGCGTATGAAACACCGGCCCCGATACTGAAGAAGAAAACCTGTTTGCCCCATTTCTGGTACACGGCGCCTGAAAGATACTGGTACGGGAGTTCATCCTCATAATTCACCATGTATTTGATATCTGCGCCCAGCCTGAAATATTTCAAAGGGCTCTCCAGCAGCAGGTCCGTGCCCAGGATATCGGAGAAATAATATTTGTTCCTGAAAGTAAAAAGGCCGGAAGGAGATGCTTCTGCGGCCAGGCAGAGGAAGATGACAAAAAAGAGATAAGCTTTTTTCATATTCCTGAATATAACGATTGATTTAATTTCGTCAATTATTTCTTTTATTTAAAAGCAGGCAGGGTTACCGGGTGTCCGGGCTATTCCGGTTCAGCTCCCGAATCTTCGTCAGCACGTATTGGGAAGTCCTGTCAAGCAGGACAAAAATATCCTTGTTCATTTCGCTCTGCAGCTGGTCCGCCACGATCACGTCACCTGACCCCGTGTCCACAAGCCTGGTGTTGATGCGTATCTGGTTGCTGACATCCACGTAGCTGCCGCTGATCACCGTGTCCACGCTGAGCAGTTTTCCCAGGAGCTGCATCTCGCTGTCGCTCCGGAAATCGGAAAGGTTGACCGAGAGCGACTTTAATTTATCCTCGACCTTCTGGCGGTCCATGATCCTGAGATTGGTCTGCCTGGCCAGGTAAGTGGAGATGGATTCAGGGATGGTCTGGCTCAGGTACTCCAGGTCACTGGACCGGGACGTGTTCTCAAAATGAAGCACCGCGATACGCCGGATCCTGGAGCGGTTCGTGGAAACATCCCTTTCTTTAACCCGTTCCCGGATGACAGTATTGGTCCGGACTTCAGACCTCATGATCCTCACGATGGGCTCGATCTCCAGGTTCAAAGAAAAAGAATGGGATTTTATGGCCTGGCCCAGGAGATTATGGCTGTAATCCAGCTTAAATCTTATATAACCTGTCCTGTACTGCAGACCCAGGCCTATCATGAGAACGGTCTCTTCCTCCATTTTCAGTCCCATCCTGGGAATAAGATAAAACGGCGAACTGTATTCCAGGCCGAGGTAATGGCCTGTCTCCTCATGAATAGTCTTGCTCAGGTCATACAGGAACGCGACAGCCCTGTAAGGCGAATATTTCATACCGAGTGAAAGTGTCAAAGGCAGGTCTTCTGATTCTTCCATGAATTTTATCTTACCGCCCAGGTTCTTCAGGCTCAATCCCAGGCTGAGATTATTACGGGAGTGTTTTTCCCGGTCAAGGAAGCTGAATTCCCTGATCAGGCCCATGTCTGCGGCCAGTGTGTCCCCTTTGACATCGGAGATCTCCCTCTTAACGTATTTCAAGCTGATACCGGCATCGAACAAACCCCTGATCCGGAACGAATCCGAGAGCATCAGGGCCATGTCATTATAATTCACCAGTTCTCCGGTCTCCTCACCTCCCAGGAGCTCTTCGGTATTGGGGAAATAAAGATAGACCAGATGAAGGGAAGCCGTGCCGTTGAAAGCGGGAAAGCCCAAACCCAGGTAATTATAGTTCATGCTGTTATTCACAACCATGTAAGTGAACGAGACCTGGGGCTTATTGTTCTTTAAAGAAGAAGCAGGATTGAGAAGTACCGAGGAGATGTCCGAATACTGCGCTGTCCCGGTGTTGCCTCTGCCTGTGCCCTCCGAACCGGGATTAAGGAGAAGGAATTCATTCCCGGCCCGTAAAAGCCCGGAGAGGAGAGATAATATCCAACAGATAGAAATAATATATTTCATATAGTTCGGAACCGGCCCCTGTTACAGTCTCCGTTCATTGCCCTCTAAAAAAATATATCAAACAGGAAAAATTTATCAAGAAAAAGATTTAAAAAAAGCCATTATAAGCCTTGCAGACGGACTTATAATGGCTCCACCTCTAAGTGTAATGAAACGGGAGTGAGCTCTTTTTAAACTGCCCCGGATCAGGGATAAGGGGCAAGGGTGAAAACTTAAAGACAAGCCGATGGCCTGTCTTTAAGCATTACACTCCGTTATCCTGTTTCCCTTTCAGCCTTTATCTTACGATATAGATCCGTTTCCGGACCTCAAAATTCACGCCTTTTACATAAATAAAATAAGCTCCTGTGGGAACGCGGACATTATTCGCGTTCCTCAAGTCCCACCTGTACAGGTTCTGGACCGAATTCAGACCGGTCAGGTGTATCTTTTTAACAAGCTTCATATTGATCTTGTAGATATAGATATCCACCTCAATCACTTTGGAATCCATGGGCATGATATTAATGTACAGTTCCTGGGGATCTTTAGGTTTTATCAGGTTATCGCTTAACACCACTTTCCCGTTGACCTTGACCGGCATACCATAGACAGGGTCCGAGAAGCTGCTGGGATTCCCGGAACTGTCCACAGCCCTTACTTTATAATAGTACACTGTGCCGTTCGCCACATTCACATCGATATACGAATCAGCGGATGTGATCTGTATGATCTTATAATCCGCGTCAGCCGGCGCTTTACGGTAAATATAGTAGTTTGCCACATCCGGTTCCGTGCTCCTGTTCCAGGTCAAGGTCAGCTTTTTACTGTCAGGAGTAAGCCTTAAGTTTGCCGGCGGTTTGGGCGGGGTAACATCACCGTTGGTCGAGGACGGCCGCAGGATGGTGACCTGGGCTGTGGAATAATTGGTGCTTCTGGCATTGGAGAAGTCAGTGGCCACGCCAATGATGAAATAAGCGCCCGGCGCTCTGTTCAGGGTGCTCCAGCTGCAGCCGGTGGCCCAATTATTTGTGGAAAGATGGTTGGACTGGATCAGGACCGCTCCGCTCAGGCTCTTTACGGTATTATAGTAAAGATCGACCCATATGACATCGGGATACACATAGGAAAAAGCATAATAAGTAATATTATATGACTGGCCTGAATAAATAGAAACAGGCGTGAGCGGGCTGAGGTTGCTGATGACAGGAGGAGTCAGAGGCAGGCTTACCGGCCTGTTGGTATTGGTGACGTTCACCAGTGCTCTCGAATAGTTCGTTACCATTGTGTTGGACGAGTCAATCACATAGCACGCAAAGTAATATTTCCCGGAACCCACGTCTTTCGTGGGCCATATGAAAGTATGGCTGCCGTTGGTTAACATGTAAAGGTTGGTAATGAACTGGGCGCCGGTCAAGCTCTTTGAAGTGTTGTAATAAAGGTATGTCCATACTACGGGAGCTTCTGCGTCATAAACATTAAAGGTGATCGAATAATTGTTCCCGGAATAGACCGTGACCGGCGAGAACGGGCTGATATTCGTGATAATCGGCTCTGTATTACCGCTGCCCAGAGTTTTATTGGATGCCGTGTAACTGAACGGCGATGATCCGGCTCCGTTATACGCCTTGAGCCAGTAATAATATTTGGTGTTCTTGGAAAGGTCTATGTCGCTGTAATTTGTCACGTTCATGGCCCGGCCTGTCACGCGTCCAGCCGTATTGGAATTCTTTATCGTGTTCCGGAACAGCGTGAAAGAGGTTTCGTTCGGCAGATTCTGCCAGTACAGATCGATCCGGTTCGTCCATGCCGAATAGACCGAGAGCCACTGCGGCCGGGCGGGCGGCAGAAGCGCATGGTTGGTATTGGTAAGGGTCAGCAGGGCCATCGAATAATTCGTCCTGCTTGCGTTGGACGAATCAGTGATAACGCCCGCAATGTAATATTTCCCGTGGCTAAAATCCTTTGTGCTCCATAAGGCGAGGTTAGTGCCGTTGAAAGCAAGGCTATTGGTGATGATCTGGGCGCCGCTCATGCTCTTTGTTGTGTTTATGTATAATAGTACATTCATGGATGTGGATTCTGGATCGTAAGCTTCATAATAGACCGGATAGGTATTCCCGGAATAGACCGTGACAGGCGAAAGCGGGCTGATGTTCGAGATGACAGGCCGTGTATTGCCCGAGCCAGCTGCTTTATTGGTATTGGTTATAGTCAGCTGGGCCATGGAATAGTTCGTCCTCATTGCGTTGGACGAATCAGCGACCACGCCTGCGATATAGTATTTCCCGTGGCTGATGTTCTTCGTGGACCAATAGAAGTCATTGGTACCGTTCAAGTTATAGAGGTTAGTGATGGGCTGCGCACCGCTCATACTCTTCGACGTATTATAATACAGATAGTTCCACATGGATGCGGATTCATAATCATAAGTATAAAATATAATCCGATAATTATTCCCGGAAGAAACCGTCATCGGTGAAAACGGGCTGATATTCGTGATAAAGGGAGAAACATTCGCCTGGACGAAAGTTGCTGAAAGAAAATAAAAAAGAAATAATGACACTTTAAACACTTTACTCATGGTTTTCCTCCTTAAAATGAATATATATATTATATGCTCCTTTTTCAACAAAAAAAGGCAAAGAAATTTATTTAAAATCTCATGAATTCCAGACAAAGACTGACAGCATGGCTTTTCACCTGCTGACCGAGTAAATTATAGGCATAATCGCATTTTATGCTGATAAAACCAAGGTTATACCTGAGGCCCAATCCTGTCATCAGTATGATCTCCTCCTCCATTTTCAGGCCGATCCGGGGGATGATATAAAAAGGGGTCCTGTATTCCAGGCCGAGGGAATGGTTCATTTCCTCTTCCCGTGTTTTATTCATATCATACGACAGGAAGAGGTCCGTATAAGGCGAATAGCTGAAACCAAAAGTATAAGTAAGGGGCAGGTCCTCTTCTGTTTCCATGAATTTCAATTGCCCGCCGATATGCCTGACAGCCGCGGCCAGAATAAAGTTCGGGTAATATTTTTTTGCCAGGTTCAGGAAATTGAATTCCTTGGCCACACCCAGGTCCAGGCCCCAGGTGGAATCCTGCGAAGCTTCTATTTTTCTTCTGATATATTTCAGGCTCACGCCTGCATTGACAATATCGCCTATCCGTAATGAATAGGAGGCGGCGATGGCCGCGTCGCTGTAACTAATGGATGCGGATGTTCCTTCCCCTCCCATCTCCTCATCCATATCCGAGAGGGAAAGATAGATCACATGAAAGGAAAGGAAACCGGGATATACCGGATATCCCGCACCGAAATAATTATAATTAAAATTATTCTGAAAGATCAGATACGATGCCGAGACCTGGGGTTTCGTGATCATGACCGTGGAAGCCGGGTTCAGGACAGCATGGCTCACGTCCGAAAGGCCGGCTGATCCGGCCCCGCCCCGGCCCAGGCTTTCAGGACTGTTATTGATCAGCAGAAAATCGCTCCCTGCCAGGCACGGCAGGCTGAATAAAAGAAAAAAAATAAGGGCCGTTATCTTCATGAAGTTTACCTCCTCTGCCTTATTTTATATAATGCTCCCGGAGCATGGAAAAGAGGCAAAACTTTTTATATTTTTTATGCGAAATAAAAAAAATTCAAGATGGCGGGTGGTGTTTATGGTTTTTCGGTTTGGAATCGCGTTAAATTTTAACAGGATGTTAAAATAGCGGTTCCCCTTGCAGCACCCCATGGATGGGGTGCGAGAATGAGAAAAAACATAAACATCAACCCGTCATCTTGAATCGCTTATTATATTATTTCCACTGAAAAAAATACAAATAATTCAATGAAGCATCAATTGAACAGGAAATTATAAAGGTAGTTATTCTTGTCAAAAATAAGCAGATTATTGCTGAAAACCGTATATGTGATAAAATCATACTTGAATTTCGAATGGATAAGGCCAAAACGGTTCAGAAGATATATATTATCCTGCTTATCGCCGATACAGATCAGGCCTTTGGATGCCGGAACAGGATCAAGCAGGATCTTCCCTTTTGTCTGATACTTCCAGACCGGGCTGCCGGTCTGAGCCTGAAGTGCCTGGACCGTTCCCCTGACCGAAGAGACAAGGACCAGGTCTTCCAGAGGTACAGGTGAAGTAAAGATCTCGCTGCCTGAATCGAATTTCCATTTCAGCCTGCCGTTCTTCTGGTCCAGACAATAGAGGAACCTGTCGTTACTGCCGAAATAAATTGACTGGTCCTTAAGCAAAGGTTTTGAACTGATGATACGTCCGCGCGTCCTGAACTTCCAGACGATCTTCTTCTCCCTGATGGAACAGGCATACAGGGTCCCGTCCGAGTTCCCGATATACAGGACATCCCGGCTGACCGCAGCCGGGGAATAAAAACCTTTGTTAAAACGCATCGTCCATACTGCCTTTCCGTTCTGGGCGTCCAGGCAGTAAAGGATGCCTGTACTGCTGCCGAAATACAGCCTCTGGTCGTACAGGACCGGCTGGGAATAAACAACTGTCCCTACTTTCTGTTTCCAGATAAGTTCGCCGGTGATGAAATCCACGGCATAAAAGTACTGGTCATGTGAGGCAAAATAAATGATATTTTTTTCAAAGACCGGGGTTGTACTGATCCGGTTCCCTGTCCTGTAAGACCAGGCGATCTTGTTCTCTTTGATATCATACTTGGTCAGGACACCGTTCAATCCGGGCAGGAGGAGATGATCATCGATACGGACAGGCCTCTGCTCGATCGCGCCCGGGAGCCTGTATTTGAATCCGAGTACAGGGGCCTTGATCCCCTTTAAAGAATATTCATGCACACCGCTCCTGTTCCTGTCGACCTGTGCGGTCTCAAAATCCTGCCGGACCACGTACAGGGATTCTCTCTGGTCCGGAGGAGAAATGACGAAAAGCGGGGTTCTGGAGAGCCTGCGATACTGCTCATACACGTCGCAATCCGGGGGCGTGCCCTGTATCACAAGCTTTACGGTCCCTGAAAAATCATCGATCAAACGGGATTCATGAAGGAGAGAGAAACATTCTTCCTCCCTTCTGTCAAGCTTCCGGAGGGATATCCTGCCGGACATCAGCCTGAAGACCTGGCAGTTGGTCAGGATCAGCAGTTTCTCTTTGTACTGAGTGGAGATCCTGCCTTCTTTCACTCCCAGTTCGAAGGAGCCCTTTCTTTTATCAACGAAAAATTTAGTACCGATGATGTTCATGGTCACTTCATCCGCATGTACGCTGAAATGATCGGCCTTTTTCAGCTTTTTCACTGAACACAGGATGGAACCTTCTTTTAATTCCAGGACCGATCCCTTACCCGGCCGGACATGTATCTCGGTATCCGGTTTCAGCACGATCAGCCTGTCCTTCTTGATCTGCAGAACACATTCGCCGTTACCGGTCTTCACTTGAAGTCCTTTGCTTAAAGGATATTCATAACGATGCAGAGGAAAGAAAGGCACACGGTCCACGTGCACCTGGCCCGAGATCTTCGTAAGATAGATCCGGCCCGGTTCATGGTTTAAAAAGAAAAAGCCTGTTCCCGCCAGCAGGAGAAGCGCTGTGATCAAGGCGTATTCCGGCCGGAAATGAAGCCGGAGGAAATAACCCAGGTCCTCCCGGAGCCTGCTCCATCTTTCCCTGAACCGGTCATAAGCCGTGGGTTCATGCTCCCTCTCTGCAGCCTTCCCGATGATAAGATCAGCGCTGTCGTCGAAGGAGAGCTGGGGCGTGTTCTTCAGGACAAACTTCACGTTCAGGACCTTCTTCAAATTGCTCTTGCATTCCGGACAGGTCCTTATATGCAGCGCCATCTCCCTCTTCTTCCCGGGCTCCAGGGCGCCATAAGCATAACTGAAGAGTTCCGCTCTGCTGTATTTATGGCATGGCTTCTTCATTTAAATATAACCTTCTTTCTTTAATTTACGGCTGATCTTTTCAAAAGCCCTGTTCAGCTTGAACCTTATGGTACGGGGAGGGATGAGGGTAACACGGGATATCTCCTCGCAGGTCAGTCCGTCAAAGAACTTAAGCATCACGATATCTTTCAGTTTATCATCCAGTTTATCCAGTTCCTGGAACACAAGGGTCCGGACCTCATTATTAATGTAATTCTGTTCTATATCGGACCGGTTGTCCGACAGGTTCAGGAAAGGGGCCATGAACTCGCTGCTGTCCATGCTCACATCAATGCTCTTCTGGCCCCGGATGTGCTTCAGGCAGAGGGTACGCGCGATCTTGTAAAGCCAGTACTTGAAGACCTCGGGGGTCCTCAGGGTATAAAGTTCCAGGTAAACCTTGATGAAGACCTCGTGGACGATCTCTCTGGCAATATCCTCCGGAGTGCGGTATAAAAACTTTCTTACATAACTGTATATCATATTTTTATACCTGTTGTAGAGTTCTTCAAAAGCCGCCTTATCCTTTCCGGACTGAAAAAACCTCACCAGTTCCGCGTCGTTCGATTTCTTATACTTGTCAGCTTCCAAACTCTACCTCTATTATGCTCCCGTTTCCCGGAAAAAAGGCAATAAATAATTCAGCTATAGGTATGACCTGTTCCCGGATATATCCATTTCATCTATTATCGAAAAAATCAGAAAAAACCATATATTTTTATTCTATTATCGATCCTCAGGCGTATCATCTTTCAGCGAGCCTTCCCTCCTCTTCTGCCCTTCAATCAGGTCGGCCCTGGTCATTGTGGAATACCGGATCCCGAAAAAAAAAAAGAACAACGGCTAAGGTATTGGTATCATTATATACTATATCTCTTCCATTTCCAAATTCAAGCTTTCTCCCGATCCCTGAATGTTCCTAAAATAATTTGACTTTGGTATTAATATCAAGTATTATTACAAAAACCTTCTCAATAAGAGGTGGCTCAATGGAATTTAAAAAGAATAAATTCTTCTTTTCCGCGGCCCAGCTTCAGAATGAGATCAATAAATGCGAATACTGCGAAGAAAAACCATGTCAGACAGAATGTCCGGCTGATGTCTCGCCTAAAGATTTTATACGGGCAGCCCTTGGCGGAGAAGCTTCGGACTTCAAACGGGCAGCAGCCCTTATCCTGGAAAAGAATCCCTTTGGCGCTACGTGCGGGTTCACCTGCCCGGAATGTTTTTGCCGCAGCGGGTGCGTTAAGCTGAACTGGGACCTTTCGCTGAACATTCCGGCCATCCAGGCTGAAGTGATCAACCGCAGCCGCGAACTGGGCGTGTTTCCCGTATTTAAAAAAGAAAGACCTACCCGTGAGAAAATCGCCATTATCGGCGCAGGGCCGGCAGGCCTGACAGCTGCGGCCATGCTGGCCCAGAAAGGATATTCAATTGAAATTTTTGAAAAAGGGGGAAAGCCGGGCGGCGCCTGCAGCCTGATCCCGGACTTCCGGCTGCCGCGCAAGGTCCTGAACCAGGATATCGAATTCATCCTTTCCCTCGGCGGCATTATTATCCATTATAATAAAAAAATCACGGACTGTGAAACCCTTGTCACAAGCGGTTTCTCCGCTGTCATCGCAGCCCCGGGATTAGGACAGCCCTTCCGGCTGAACATAAAAAACGAGGACCTGGCTGTACCGGGCCTGGATTATCTGGCTGCTCCGGCCAAATATAAAATGAAGAACGAGAGAGTGGCAGTTGTAGGCGGCGGAGCTGTGGCTCTGGACTGCGCGGCTGTGGCTAAAATAAAAGGAGCCGGACAGGTGACCATGATAGCCCTGGAAAAGCTGAGTGAAATGCCCCTGCCCTTAAAGGAACGGAATGAAATTTTCGAAAAAGGCATTATGGTCGAAGGCAGGACCAGGTTGACAGGTATCATTGCCGGGAAGAATAAAATAAAAGGGATCAGGACCGTTAAAGTGGACCTGAAAGGAGATGCGTTCGATTTGAAAAAGCTATCGGATATCCCGGGGTCAGCCAATATCAGGAACGATATAACGAAGGTCATTATCGCCATAGGCAGCCGGAGCGATCTCCCCCGGCAGAAGCACAAAGCTGTTTTTTATAGCGGCGACTATGAGAACGGCCCCACCTCTGTTGTGGAAGCCGTGGCATCGGCTAAGATCGCGGCTGAACAGGTCCAGGCTTTTCTGGGGAACGGGAAAAAACCCGCGGCCAAAGATAAAGTGAAAAGCATAGCTATTATAAAAGGGTACGATCCTATCCCCGTAGCCCTGGGATCCGATTTCTTCGGCCGAAGGATCGCGACACCTTTCCTCCTCTCTGCCGCGCCGCCGTCTGACGGTTATGAAGAGATGAAAAAAGCGTACGAAGCAGGCTGGTCGGGCGGTATCATGAAGACCGCCTTTGACAATATCCCCATCCACATCCCTGCCGGATACATGTTCCGGTTCGATACCCGGACCTATGCCAACTGCGACAATGTCTCGGGTCACAGCCTGGACAGGGTCTGCGGGGAAGTGGAAAAACTCGTCAAGGAATTCCCTGACCGTTTGACCATGGCCAGCACCGGCGGCCCGGTCACGGGAAATGACGAACAGGATAAACAGGGCTGGCAGAGCAACACGAAAAAGCTGGAGAACTGCGGAGCCATGGCTATCGAATACTCCCTCTCCTGTCCCCAGGGCGGTGACGGCACAAAAGGCGACATTGTTTCCCAGGACGCGGAACTGACTGCCAGGATCATCGGCTGGGTGATGGAAGCAGGCAATGCCAAGATACCCAAGCTCTTCAAGCTCACAGGCGCGGTCACATCCATCAAGCCCATTATCGCAGCCATCAAGGAAGTATTCAATAAATACCCCGGTAAAAAAGGAGGCATTACTTTAGCCAATACCTTCCCCACCCTTGCTTTCAGGCCCGGGCAGAAGAAGGAATGGGAAGAAGGCATCGTGACAGGCATGAGCGGCGAAGGAGTTCTTCCCATCAGTTATCTTACTTTAGCCAATGCCGCTCCCCTGGGCATTGAGATATCCGGCAACGGCGGGCCCATGGACCATAAGGCAACGGCCCATTTCCTGGCTCTGGGTGTCCGGACCGTTCAATACTGCACGCTGGTGATGAAATCAGGATATAACGTCTTTGCCGACCTCTGCTCTGGCGTGAGCCATCTCATGGAAGCCCGTAATATAAGATCCATGAAAGAGCTTATCGGCATTGCCCTGCCCCATCCTATCCGGGGATTCATGGAACTCTCTGCGGAGAAAAAAATTTCCACTGTGGACAAGGAACTCTGCGAACATTGCGGCAACTGCGGACGCTGCCCGTACCTGGCCATTACCTATGACAAAAAAAAGAATCCTGTCACGGACGCGTCCCGGTGCATCGGCTGCAGTATCTGCGTCCAGAAATGCTTCTCAGGCGCGCTCTCCATGCGGGAACGCACTCCGGAGGAGAAGAGGCTGTTGAAAGAGGATTGAGTCCTCCAAGGCCCGGCTTTTACATATATGATTTTTTATAATAAATATATCTTTCAGGAGCAATGAAAAATGAGGCCTGTCAGGATCCTGGTTTTTTTCCCGGTTCTGTTCTTCCTTTCCCTTTTCAACGGCTATACCATTGAATTGGATACCACTTTTAATTCCACCGGACTTGTCATCCACAACAATGCCGCGGGCGGGTCCGGGTATGACAGCGGATATGCCATTGTCATTGACGCCAGCAACAGAATATTAATCAGCGGGGAAAGCGAGGGAGCCGTAACATCAAGGGACATGGCAGTCTGGCGTTACCTTGCCAACGGCACTTTGGATACTGCATTCAGCAACAAAGGCTGGACGGTCCACAGGAACGCGGCCGGCGGCAACCTGGAAGATGACGGACGCGGAATAGCCGTGGATAAAAACGGCAGGATCCTTATTGCAGGGAAAAGTTACAACGGTGCGAACTACGATATGGCCATCTGGCGGTTCAATCCCGACGGCTCGCTTGACACCACTTTCAGCAACAAAGGCTTCTTTATCCATCACGGAGCTGCGGGCGGGAACGGCGATGACTGGGGAAGCGCCATTGTCATTGACGCAAGCAACAGGATCCTGGTCTCAGGCGGCAGCCGCGGCGCGACCCATGACATGACCATCTGGCGGTTCAACACCAACGGCAGCCTCGACACCTCTTTCAGCAATAAAGGCTGGACCTTTCATCATAACGCGGCAGGCGGTAACGGCGGTGATTCCGGCGAAGCTATTGCCCTTGACAGGAACGGCAAAATCCTGACAACAGGGCCCAGCCTCGGAGTAAGCGCCAATTACGATATGGTCATCTGGCGCTACAACCCGGACGGCAGCCTCGATACCACTTTCAGCAACAAAGGCTGGGTGTTCCACAGGAACGCTGCAGGTTTTGACGGCGCGGACAGCAGTTATGCTGTCACCACCGACTCCAGCAACAGGATCCTCGTTACCGGGGAAAGTTTCAACGGCAGCGATTATGACCTGGTAATCTGGCGCTATAATCCGGACGGCAGCATTGATACCAATTTCAATCACAAGGGCTGGGCTGTTTATACAAATATAGCGGGCGGCAGCGGCAATGAATACGGTTACGGCATTGCCGTTGATACCAATAACAGGATATGGGTCACGGGAGGCAGCGCCGGCTCAGGCACAGGCATAGATATGATACTTGGCCGGTTCCTTTCCAACGGAACGGCTGACACCGCGTTCAGCGGCAACGGATGGATCATTTATGCCGGAGCAGGAAGTAATGACGAATGGGGAGAGGATATCCATCCGGGCCCGGGCAACAGGGTTTATGTCATCGGGAAAAAATCAAACGGCGTCAATGACGATATGGCGATCTGGTGTTACCGGGACGGGACCGCGGCCACGATCACTTCAAACACCAATACAACCGAAGACGAAGAACCGGCCGGGGACCTGGGACAGGTAAAGCTCGCACCCAATCCCTTCAGGCCCAATTCCGGGCAAAAGAGGGATCATGTTATATTCTATAACCTGACCCGTGATTTCCGGATAAAAGTGCTCACCCTGACAGGCAAGGAAGTGGCTGATATCAGGGGAAACACCTCGACAGGCATGTACACCTGGCAGGTGAAGGACAGTAAGGACGATCCTCTCAAACCCGGTGTCTATATCTGCCGCGTATCGAACAGCCAGGGCATGTCCAGGGACCTGAAACTTGTGGTGATCCGGTAAGCCCATTTTCATTCGATATACCCGTTCTTCTGGAGTTCCCACAGATCGCGGTATATGCCTTTTCTCTTCACTAAGTCCTTATGCTTTCCTGTCTGCACGATCCTGCCCTCATCCATTACTATCACGCGGTCAGCATTCATTATAGTAGAAAGCCTGTGCGCGATGATGATGGCTGTCCGGCCTTTGAAGAGTTTCTGGAAATCGCGCTGGATCTCATGTTCAGTCCTGGAATCCAGGGATGACGTGGCCTCATCCAGGACCACGATCTTCTTATCCGCCAGCAAAGCCCGCGCTATGGAGACCCGCTGTTTCTCTCCTCCGGAGAGCTTCACCCCGCGTTCACCCACTATGGTATTCTCCCTGTTCGGGAAACGCTTCACGATCTTGTCCAGCTGGGCAAGCTTCATGGACTCAAAGACCTTCTCCGGCCCGATACCCGGCCTGGAAAAGGAAATGTTGTTCATGATGGTATCGTCGAACAGGATACATTCTTGCGGTACAACAGCCATCTCAGACCTGAGCGACTGCTGGTTCACGTTCCGGATATCTTTCCCGTCCACACGGATGGTTCCTTTATCCACGTCATACAGGCGGTACAGGAGCTTGATGAGCGTTGTCTTTCCGCACCCGGACGGGCCCACAACAGCCACTTTCTCGTTATGCCGTATCTTCAGGTTGAAGTCCTCGAATATATTCTGCTTATGGTACTTGAAACTTACGTTCCTGAATTCAATGACACCCTGTTTAATGTTCAAGTCCCCGGCACGCGGCCTGTCCTTTATCCTCTTCTCGATCTTGTTGTACCTGAACAGGGATTCAA
>JAQTRT010000051.1 GCA_028711675.1 bacterium
GTTCCGGACGCCGAGGATCGCGGCTTCCTCCATGCACATTTTAATCAGATCCCTGCCGATCCCGTGTTTTTGTGCCGAGGGATGGACACTGAGCGATTTGATCTCCGCCAGGTTGTTCCAGCCGATAACATGGAGGGAACAGCAGCCCAGGAGCCTGTTATTCTCCTTATACACCCAGAAATCCCGGATGTTCTCATAGATATAATTAAGGGACCGGGACAGCATGATCCCTTTTCTTGCGAATGAACTGATGAGCCGGTAAATGGATTTGGCGTCTTTAATTGATGCTTTTATGATCATATGTTCTCCTTGACGATTGATCTGTCGTATCCTGCTCTCCAGAGTCTTCTTTTTAGATCCGGATGATCTCTTTTATGTGAACCGGATCACCGGATGATGACCAGTTTCAGGTATTTTTCCTGTTTCCCGGGATTAGTAAAATAACAGATATACGTACCTGATCTCAGGGCTTTTCCCCTGCTGTCCCGGACACCCCATTTATACCGGCCGTCCCGGGACCGGGCCTTGTATCCTGCGACCTTGATACCGGTAAGCGTGAAGATACTGACCTCGAATTCCGGGGTCAGATGATAGAACATGACATAATCGATCTGTTTGCCTGAACGGGGCTGGAACGGGTTCGGCGCAATAGCGGTTGCCTTGAGGTCATGGAATACCAGGCTTGATTCAGGAAGCAGGACAGAGATGCTTTCTGAAAAGACCGAACCGCCGGAGGTGTTATACGCCTTGAGCCAGTAATAATACCTTGTGGCGGGTTTTAATCCCGTGTCCAGGCAGTTGGTCTGTTCCGCTGACAGGTCAGCGGCCAGGAGCGCGGCAGCGGGATTTTCTTCGGTATGCCGGTAAAGTCCGTAATGTGTTTCATTTAGTATGTTCTTCCATAGTAATGAGACCTCTTCCGGTGAGAGAGCAAGGGCACTGATCCATTGCGGAGCAGGAGGAAATGTTATGGTAAAAATGACGGATGAATATGGGGAAGAATAAGTATTGGTATATGTCTTCAGCCAGTAATAATAAAAAGTACCCGGCAAAAGGCCTGTGTCCGAATAATTGGTCTGGTTAGCGGCCAGGCTGGCGATACGCAGGCTTGAGTTTGTCTGGCTGCTGGTACTCCTGTAAAGTGTATAACCGGTCTCATTGGGCAAGTCTTCCCATGCCAGGTCTATCTGGTTGGTGGATACGGCCGTGGCCCATTTCCAGTAGAGCAGGGTGTATGAAAATCCCGATTCCTTCCAGCCCATGTCAGGGCCTGTCCCGTTAAAAATATCGGAAAGGCCGGAAATATTAGTTCCGGTATCAACGGCGTGGCTCTGGCTGGAAAGGAGGGTAAAGGAAGTCCGTGTATCCAGGCGCGGGTCCTTGAACAGGTTCCCCTTCCCCCATGAGAACAAGCCGTTGGTGGGACCTGCGCTGTCCCCGTAAAAGATATTATAACCCAGCCTCACCGTGCCTGAACCTGTGTTCCGCACAGCGTAATGATTTGGTCTGCTGCCGTTGGACAGGAAGATATTATTATACAGGCTGCCGGCTGAAGAGTCCTGCCACTGGACACCGTTCGAGGAGAGGCTGTGATAGATCGTATTGTTGATGAGCCTGTTGTTTGCGGACGGGCCGGTAAAGACCACATGGGCACCTGTGTTGTTGTACATCAGGTTCCTGTAAATGAGGCTGTTCGCCGCATTGGTGATATAAATGCCGTACCCTCCGTTATCATGGATACGGTTGTTTTTGATCTGCGCGGAATCGACTGCCATGGCGGGGCCGGTCCCGTAAATGCCGTAATCCTGGTTCAGACCGTAGATCTCATTGCTTATGATAAACGGGGAGATATTGGCATAAAGATATATCCCGTATTGTTCATTGGAATATATGATATTCCGTCCCATGTAATGGCTGTCCGCGCTCCCGGCTATGAGGATACCGCAGTAACTATGATGATGGATAAGGTTCGCGGTCATGAAATTATTATCATTATTGCCCATGTACAGGGCCCTTCCCTGGCTGTGGAAATTGTTGGAGATAAAATAATTATGAGATCCATTGAAAGAATTATTGTAGATCCCGCACCAGTTATTGGAGGAGATCTCATTCCTGATGAAATAATTGTTCGTCATCGTGTCGCTTATCGTCATATCAATACCATAGATGGTGTTCTGTATAATGCGGTTCGACCGGTATACGTTATTGTCTCCGTACGTTGTGGATATCCCGTACTGCTGGTTCGGGCCTTTCATCTGGTTGAACCCGATTGAGTTGAAATTCCCGTCTATCCCGAGACCTACGCCTGCATTTCCGGCCATCCGGTTCCTGGTTATCTTGTTGTTGTGGGAATTGTAGTCGATCACCAGGCCGGCTGACCTGTTATTATGGATATGATTGGTCTTCAGATGGTTGTTATCCGAATTCAGTATTCTTATACCGTAGACCTGGGTGGCACCGTATACATTGTTCTGCGCGATATAATTGCTGTCAGCTGTTTCGGAATCGATCATCAGGCCGGCGAGGGCATTGGAATAGATCTCGTTCCGGACAGCGAAGTTGAGGCTGGCCGAACCTGCCAGGTAGATGCCGTTGGTCCGGTTATGGTGCAGAAGATTATCCCGGATGATGTTGATATCACCATTAAGGAGGCCGATACCGCTGGAGCCGTTCTTCCGGATATCATTGGAGATGATGCTGTTCCCGCGTATGTTGCCTGAAGTAAAACAGATCCCGTATTGCCGGTTGGACCAGATGCTGTTCCGGCTTATATGATTGCTGAGTGCGTCACCCTGCACCAGCAGGCCATAAGCGGCCGCTTCCTGGATGACGAATCCTTCGATATGGATATGGTCCCTGTTGTTAATTAAAAAACAGCTGTTGCCTCCCTTGACAACAGCCTGGCCCTGCCGGTAAGCGCGGAACAGGATGTCATTGCCGGGTGTCCCGCTGTTTATGACAGTGACCTGTCCGCTGTAGGTCCCGTTCGATACGATGACCGCATCCCCGGCCCCGATATTGGAAGCGGCATAAGTGATGGTCCGCCAGGCCGTGTTCCAGTTTGTTCCCGCTGCTGTGTTGAGGCCGTTCGTTTTTACGTAATAACCTGTCCCTCCCGCTTCTCCGGCCAGGAGACAGATAAAAAGGAACGCGATAAATCCGTTTGGCCGTTCTTTACTGGTTTGGTTTTTCAGCTGAGCCATTTTATTTCATCGTTTGATGATATTTTACGGATTTTAAAATGGATTTCAAGACAATTTTTCCCCTGATCCGGCTGGTGTGTTGAATTTTTTACTGTTTTGATTATACTATTATCGTAGAACATTCCAAACTAAAGGGTTTTTTTCTTATTCCGTATTATTAAGTATAACCTTAATATGAAGCAGAATAAAAGGTCAAATGTAAAAGGACTTGAAGATATCCTGGTCATCACCGAACGTATCAGCCACATGAAGGATATTGACGCTCTTCTGGACAGGATACTGTACGAGGCCAGAAAATTCACGTCAGCCGATGCCGGGACCATTTTCCTCGAAGAAGGGGACAAGTTAAAGTTCGCCTATGTCCAGAACGATACCCTGTTCCGCAAGGACAAGGACACAGGCTATAATAAATATCTGTACGCCAACCAGGAAATGACCATTGACGAGCGTTCCATTGCAGGGTATGTGGCCAAAACAAATTCCTCCCTTCTCATCAAGGATGCTTACCGTATCCCGTCCTCAGCGCCGTATTCCTTTAACCTCGATTTTGACAGAAGGTCGAACTACCATACGAAATCCATCCTGACCGTGCCTCTTCATACCAGCCTGGGCAATGTCGTGGGCGTCCTGCAGGTCATCAATCCGAAGACAAAGAAGAACAGGACCACGTTCTTCACCGAGAAGGATGAACTGCTCATCACTTATTTCGGCATCAACGCTGCCAATGCCGTCGAGCGTGCCATGATGACCAGGACCATGATCCTGCGTATGATCCGGATGGCGGAACTGCGGGACCCGAAAGAAACAGGGAACCATGTTAACCGTGTCGGCGCCTATACCATTGAAATTTACCACAGATGGGCAACTAAATACGGGATAGAGGAGGAGGATATCAAGAAGAACAAGGATATCCTGCGCATCGCCGCCATGCTCCATGACGTGGGTAAGGTGGCCATCTCCGATACCATTTTAAAGAAGCCGGCCAAGCTGGATGAGCAGGAATATAACATCATGAAATACCATACCATTTTCGGGGCGAGGCTCTTCCCGAATCCCGCTTCAGAACTGGATGTAGTGGCTTCGGAGATCTGCCTGAACCATCATGAACGGTGGGACGGCAAGGGATACCCGGGTAAGGTGGGTAATATCTTCAGGGAAGAACTGCGGATGGCGGCAGGCAAACAGGGAGCAGAGATACCTATCTCCAGCAGGATCGTGGCCCTGGCCGATGTATATGACGCCCTTATCTCCAAACGCGTGTATAAGGAAGCCTGGGAAGAGAGCAAGGTGCTGGATTACATTAAAGAGCAGTCCGGCGCCCAGTTCGATCCTGAGGTCGTGGAAGCGTTCTTCGCCATCTACGACGTGATCAAAGCGATCCGGACAAAATATACAGATGAGAACGAGAATTAAATATCCGTAGCGGCGTACCTTAAGGTGCGCCGGTAATTGGAGACAGCAAGTCTGTTTGACAATCACCATACCTAAAGGTGTGGTGCTGCAAGACCCGTCTGATTCCTCCTTTTTAAAGAATTTGCTTTCCTTTTTTTATTCAATAATTTAATCCTGATCAAAAAGGATGGGAACATGCCAAAGGTCTATATTGAAAAATTCAGCGGATATCAGGACGAAAGGATCATTCCTTTCATCCGTGACTGTATCAATTCCGTGCCTTTTGATTTCAGGAACAAGAAGGTCCTGTTAAAACCTAATATGCTCATGGGCAAGGATCCTGTCCACAGCATTACCACTCATCCTGTTATCATTGAAGCAGCAGCCCGGATACTCCGGGAAAAAGGGGCCAAAGTGCTTATCGGCGACAGCCCGGGTATGCCTTTGCCGCCGGCCCTGGTGGCCAGGCAGCTGGGGCTCACGGACATGATCCGTAAGACCGGGATGGAGTTCGTTGATTTTACCCGGGACCCAATCCGGATAACGCGCAAGGAGAATAAGCTGGTCAAGACCTTTATACTGGCCAGGATCGTCCGGGACGTTGATTTTATCCTTAACCTGAGCAAGCTTAAGACCCATGTCCAGGCTGTTTATACGGGCGCGATCAAGAACCTGTTCGGTTTCATCCCCGGTATCCTGAAGTCCCAGTTCCACTTGAAGTTCCCGGATACAGGCCATTTCGGCCAGATGATCGCTGACCTGGCCTTAATTATCAAACCCGGTCTCTCCATTATGGACGGTATCATTGCCATGGAGGGGCAGGGCCCTTCCAACGGCCGGCCCAAACAACTGGGCCTGCTCATTGCTTCACAGGATATGGTGGCATTGGATTCAGTGGCTTGTTACTGCATCGGCCAGGACCCTTTTCAGGTCCCCATCATCGCCAAATCCTTTGAGTCCGGCCTGGGCGAGATCGACCTTTCCCGCATAGAGGTCATCGGCCAAAAAGACCCGGATAAATTAAGGGACAGGAGTTTTCTTCTGATCCCCGGCCGTTCTCATATGCATTTCAGGATCACGGAAAAGCTTCATCCGCTGCTGAAACAGTATTTTATCGCCAGGCCTGTTATCAAGAGAAAAAAATGCGTGAAGTGCCATGTCTGCGTGAAAGTATGCCCTGTGAAGGCCATGAGCGCATCCAGGAACGAAGTGCCTGTATATGATTATGTAAAATGCATCCGCTGCTACTGCTGCCATGAAATGTGCCCGGAGCAGGCCATCTTCAAGAAAGATAATCTCATGACCCGCATCATGTTCGGAAAGAGTGTTGGTCCCTGATACCGGAGCTGATCCTTTATTTTTATCCTGCCGGGAAAATCATTTTTTATCAGAATAACAGTCCATTGCTATCAGCCCATCATGAATGATCCGGGACAGGATGCCTGTTAAAAATAGAATGATATACTGGGCCCGAAAAAGAGACCGCTTAATTTTGCGTCCATGGTCTTAGGCAGTTCAGGCTGCAAATGCCACATGGGATTCAGGTCAAGAGACAGTGTCCCGAAATCGTAGCCCACTCTGATAGCCAGAGCCATTCTGGGTGTAAGGAAATATTCAATACCCAGCCGGGCTATTCCTATTACCATAAAACTGTCCAGTGAAGGGCCGAAATTATTCTCTCCAAATCCGGATCCGCCTCCGCCCTGAGGCACGTCAGAATCAAAAAAACCGTTTATTTTCAGGATAAGGATCTCGGCACCGCCGGAAAAGGAGATGTTCAGACGCCGGGAGGGATTCAGCACAAGGTAAAGACTCATGGGAAAACCGATGCCGTTGGCTGTGATGGTGAAGGCATTCCGGCCGTTTGTGTAACTGGGATTGCCTTCCAGATTTCTCCATGCCAAAGCCGGATTTTTATATACATCAGCACCGTACATTTCCACGCCCATACCGATCATAATGTTCTTTGTGAACCTGTATTTTATTTCAGCGCCGATGTTGCGCCAGGAACCCAGGTCGCCGTCCATGGATGTCTGACCGGCGGGATTGATGCTTATACCTACTCCCATTTTCTGCACGAACGCCATGTCCAGGAGCTTATCCCTTGTTTCCAGCATCTGGCTCTTGTCAATGGAAACTGTTTCAGAGACCACAGCCCCGGATTCTACGTCCGCGAGTCTGGCGGTCACATTGAAGAAGTTCCCCAGTTCCGTGATAGGATAGCATCGGCATTCATGAGCTGGCCCACTTTAACCACGGAATCGGATTCGGTCATGCCTGTGAGCTGGAGCTCCTGTTCTTTCAGAACTTTTTCAAGGTTCTTCCGTTCCACCAGGACAAAGATGGTCGAGCGGGAGAATTCCGTGCCCAGCAGTTCGCCTACGGCTTCACCGATGTTATTCTTTTTCGCGTTTTCGCTGATGTTCTCGAACTCGGCGATGGCGATCCTTTTCCGGAAATTGATCTCCTTTTTCTGCTTGTAAGCTGCGGCCAGTTTCTCGGACAGAGAGGAAATTTTCCCGTCAATGTCCCCTGTCTCGGCCGCAAGGGAAGGGACAAAAAGCAGCGTGATTAAAATAAAGGACAAGAAAGTGTTTTTTAAGTTCATAATAAACCTCCAGCGAAAATACTTAATAGTAATCAATGTTATTCGGATTTCCAGCTTTTTTTAAATATTTTGTATCAGGTCTTTAATGCGGTAAGCTTCAGTCTCCTGAGAGTATTAAATAGCAGGCTGCCGGAAATCATCAAACTCAGGCAAAAGACCTGTTGACATTTCTCCGGAATTGATTATATTAATTGAATGAAAGTGATCGCGGATAACAGGAACGCTTTCCGGCTCTATGAAATAGAGGAGAAGCTCGAGGCGGGTATCCAGCTTCTGGGCGACGAAGTGAAATCCGTCCGGAACAATGCCGTAAGCCTGAAAGAGGGTTATGCGCGCGTCAGGAAAGGCGAGCTTTTCCTGATCAACGTGAACATCAGCGAATACGGGAACAGTTCCCTGGCTAAATACAATCCCAAGCGGGACAGGCGGCTTCTGGTGCATAAAAAAGAGATCAACCGGCTGGCCGGGCTTCAGGAGAGGCAGGGATACACCATCGTCCCTTTACAGGTTTATTTCAAAGGGAACAAAGTGAAGGTCGAGATCGGCCTGGGCAAGGGCAAGCGAAAATACGACAAGCGCGACGATATTAAGAAAAGAGAGGCGAAAAGAGACATAGACCGGGCCATGAAGAAAAATAAACAGCCATGAACTGTGAACTGTTTTTAACCGGGGGCGATTTGGGTTCGACCTGGATAGCAACTGTTTCAAGCAGCATACCGGGTTTGGAGAGACCTGTTATAAAAACTCCAAAAACATTAAATGCCAACGAAAGTTACGCATTAGCTGCTTAAGAACTAAGTAGCCGCATCCGGTAAGCCGTGTCAACAGGGTGAGCCGGACTGCGAAAAACCACTGTTGTCCTTTCCGCGGGGGCGCCTGACGCCTGCGGAATGTAACCTTCAGGACTGGGTCTTTGCGCCTGTCAGCGGGCCGGTAAAGACCGAGAAAAAAACACTGACTAAGTATGTAGCGGCTTGAGATGGTTTATGCAGGGACGCGGGTTCAATTCCCGCCGCCTCCACATCCACAGAGCGGCTGCGGGTGCAGCGAACGGAACGTTCATCCGCAGTTCCGTTTTTTTATCCTGTCACCGGGCATGGGATTTCGCACAAGAGAGGTAAGCATGCCAAGGGCTTGTATTGTTTATTTTTCCCAGAGCGGCAGTACGGAAAAAGTGGCGAAAGGCATTGCCCGCGGTCTGAGGAAGGCCGGATACAGGATCGATGCTTTTAATCTGTTCCCTGCCGGTCCTTTTCCCGATGTAAGGGGATACGACCTGATCGGCATCGGCCTGCCGGTTTATTATTTCCGGCCGCCGCTGAACGTGCTCGATTTTATCCGGCAGCTGCCTCCGTTAAAGAATGTTCCGGCCTTTATCTTCGTCACCAAGGGAAGTAATATAGGAAGTGCCGGGAACCGGATCAGGCGCATCTTAAAGGCCAAAGGCGCACGGGAAGCCGGTTATTTTTCCTGCTGGGGAGCCGATCATTTTCTCCTTTATCTGCAGAAGGGCTATTTTCTTTTTCCCGGGCACCCGGATAAAAAGGAGCTTAAAAAAGCCGAATCTTTCGGCTGCGAAACAGCACGGAACGTAAAGAATAAAAAATACCAAACCTTTCCTTCCGATCCTCCTGTCAGGGGATTCGCCCTTTTTCTGGCCTGGTTCTTTACGGTCAATTTTTTCCTGCGGCTGGTTTATCACAGGTTCTTTTTTGTGAAGCGGAAAAAGTGCAGCAGCTGCGGTGTCTGTGTGAAAGCGTGTCCGAAGCAGAATATCGTGCTGAACAGACGCGGATTCCCGAAATGGGGCATGCGATGCATCTTATGCTGTTATTGTGAAATGAAATGCCCGAAGGAAGCCATCCTGTCCGTTATGAACTTTCCCGCTTTCAATCTACTGGTAAAAAATTTCTGCCTGCCTGCCACGCTGAAGAATCCGGCTATCCGGTATAAAAAGGTTGTCTTCAGGCCTGGAGGCGCGGTCCGGGGATGATGAAGCCGTATCCTTTTCTTAAAAGAAGAAGGAAAGGCCGGCGCTGAAATAAAATCCCTGTATCTCCAGTTCGATCCGGTCGCCGTTCGGCATTTTAGTGGGATTATACCCGTAATACCGGTAGGAAGACTCTCTGGACAGGCCTTCCTCTCCGCTTCTCTCACTGTTGTCAGGATCATATTCCCAGGTCGAGGAATCTCTTCCGGATTCGCTGAAGTTCCAGGTGCCGTAAGTGGCTTCAACGTATCGAATCTTCATCTTGGTGAAGAATATGAAACCAGCCATGGCGTGAACAGCCAGGCGGGGTGTTATGAAATATTCAGGTTTAATGGATATCCTTCCGCCGATACCGCTGTCAAAAGTATACAGCAGAGGTTTGGTATCCTTTCCCGCGATCTCATAATATTCCCCGTTGGTTGAAGATGTGACCTGCCTGTAGAAAAGGCCGGTAGAGTTTCCTATGGTGTATACCATTTTAGGATTGGCCAGGAAGAAGAGGAATCCGCTGTTGATCCCGATATTGAATTTCGGGGAGATGTTGATGGTGTACTGGAGGTCAACATGGGCAGGCAGAAGGTCCAGTCTCCCTGTCCACTGGTTCGGGGAATTCGCCGTATTATAGAAGCCGTTGCTGATGACCGGAAGATACGGCTGGAGCGAGTTATAACTGTAAGATCCTTCCATCCTGTAGTTCTCGCCTGTGGTGGAACCCTGGACTATGATCCCGATGCCGATCATAAGCCACCGTTCCATACGGTAATTGAGCGTGAGATCGGTAAAGGAGGGGGCATCCTTGTTGTACAGCGCTTTTTTAAAACCCAGGGTCAGCATATCCAGCGTGATCCCGATGCCGTGGCGGGCCACGTACTGATACTGGAGCTCGGTCGAGGCACGGATCAGTTCGTTCCGCGGTACGTCGAACGAGACGGTTTCCAGTATCTTTCCTGTTTCTGTTTCCGTCAGCCTGACAGTCACATGGAAATTATCTTGCAGGAGGGTTACGTCACCTGAGATGAACGCTGCGGCGCCGCTCAGTTTTCCGATCTGCACGGCTGTCTCCTCTGGTATAAGACCGGTCTGGTTCAATTCCAGTTCTTTGACCACGGTCTTCATGTTCTCCCGGTCAACAGGATAGAACACGAGACTCTGGTGGATATTCTCTTCTAAAAGCGATCTGACCGTTCCTCCTATCGCATTTTTTTCCGCCTCAGGGGCCAGGTCTTTCAGTTCCAGCAGGGCCACTCCTTTTTTAGCGCCTATTTCCGGATGGGCCGTGTGATAAGCTTTGGATAATTTATCGACCACCTCCAGGATCTGGCCTTTTAGGTTCTCCCCTTTAAGCGGAAAAGCCCCTATTAATAAAACAACAGACAGACAGATCAGTTTTTTCATGTCGCCTCCTCCTTGCTGAAAAACCTTCCCATAAAGTAATAACAATATTATGAATTTAATTTTAATTTCCATGTTTTTTTAAAAGCGTTATCCTGTAAATATCCTTATACTTGAAATCAGATATGAATCTTCTATACTCTTCAGAATGGATCATATTCCCAGGGAACAACTCGACCAGCTCCTCCGTTTTGTGCAGAAACCAGGCCGGTATATCGGTGAGGAGATCAATATCAGCAGGAAAGAGTTTGACGGCGATCTTCTCAGAACCGTGCTCTGCTACCCGGACCTGTATGAAGTAGGCATGTCCAATTATTCGCTCCGTATCCTCTATGAGGTCATCAACCGGGAGAAGGACCTTTCGGCTGAACGGGTCTTCATGCCGGACAGAGATTTTTTGGAAATTTTAAAGAATGAAGATTTACAGCTCTTCTCTCTGGAGACCAGGCACTTTATCAGCAGCTTCGATATTCTGGGTTTTACCATACAGTATGAATTGAACTATCTGGCTCTGCTGAAGATCCTGAAACTGGGACAGATCCCCTTCCTGAGCCGGGAAAGGGGCGAAGAGCATCCGCTGGTGATCGCAGGCGGTGCCGGCATTGTTAATCCCGAGCCTATCGCTGATTTTATCGATTTTTTCCTGATGGGCGAGGCTGATGACGTGATTACGGACATCCTCCTCAGGATCAGGGATTATAAAAAAGGACATTATGACAAAAAAAGGATCTTATCCGAGCTGAATAAAATAGATTACATCTACGTTCCGTCCGTGGAAAAGGAAAGCATCAGGCGCCATATCGTGCCGGACCTGAACAAGGTCCATCACCCGGTCAGGCAGATCGTACCATGGATCAATATCATCCAGAACCGCGGTATCGTCGAAATAGACCGGGGATGTACCAATGCCTGCCGGTTCTGCCAGGCGGGGTATTACTACAGGCCCAAACGGGAGCGGGATGCGGATCGTATCGTCCGGATCACGGAAGAGCTTGTCCGGAACACAGGGTATGATATCATCACTCTCCTTTCCCTGAGCGTGAGCAATTATTCCTGTATCAGCGGCTTACTGGGGTCCCTGAACCGGCAGTTTCAATCCAGGGGAGTCTCTTTTTCGCTCCCGTCCATCCGTATCGACAGGTTCACCCTGGACCTCCTGACGGAACTGTCTGTTGTGCGGAGATCCGGATTGACTTTTGCCCTGGAGACGGCGGACAGCGGGCTCCAGAAAAGCATCAATAAGTTCATCGACCTGGATAATTTTATAGACACCCTGGTCGATGTGGCCGGACAAAGATGGCGTACCGTGAAGATATATTTGATGTATGGTTTTCCGGGAATGCAGGGAACAGGTGAGGAGGACCCGGAGATCGCGACCATCCGGGGACTTATCGACCGCATCATCTCCCGGCTTGCGGAGAAAAGGCTTTTTCTGAAGATCAACCTTCATCTGACCCCTCTCGTCCATAAGCCTCTGACAGCTTTTGAGAGTGTACCCCAGCTTGATTTTCAACATGTAGAGCAGAAGCTCTCCGGACTGAAGAGGGTCTTCTTCAACCGCAAGTATAAAAAGTGGCTGGATCTGAAATGGCAGGATATCGATGTTTTCATGCTGGAAGCCATCCTTACACGGTCTGACCGGAATGTCTCCCGCGTCCTGGCCGGATTGGCCGGCAATGACCAGGTAGCATACGACAGCACGGACCTGGGCCTCTGGACCAAAGAGTTCGGGGAGCAGGGGATTGATTACAGGGAACCTCTTTATGATGAGGCTTATTTACGGGACCCGGTTTGGAAGAAGTTTAACCACGGCCCGGACAGGGAATTCCTCCGGAAAGAGGAGGAATCGTACCGGAACAGGGAAAAGAGGGATAATTGTTTTGACGCAGCCTGTTATGACTGCGGCGTGTGCAAGGACAATATTTCCCATCACAGGGCAAAAGGGCCCTCTCCGGCAGCGGAAACAGGGACAGAGGACAGGTCCAATCCGTCGCGGTCGCGGTACAGATATCAACTGGTCTTCATGAAAAAAGGATTTTTAAAGTTCATTTCGCACAGGGATATCATCCCGGTCTTTGAAAGGATATTCCGTATGATGGAGATGCCTATCCTGTACTCGGAAGGATTCAACAAGCGGATGAGGATCCGTATCGTTTTTCCTCCCGGTTTGATGGTGGAAGGTGAGAATGAGCTGCTGGAGTTCTTCACGTCCCTTCCCGTTGATCCGGATAAGACCAGGGACCGGATCAACGGTATCCTGGATAATCCTGATCTGCTGGTCAGGGAGATCATGTCCCTGCCGGCCTCCGGAAAGTCATTGAACCAGGTGCTGCAATATTCCGAGTATGACGTTTTGTTCAGGGAGGAGAAGGACAGGGATGAGGTTTATGCTGTTCTGCGGAAAGAGAGCGATTTGAAAATTATACCCGGGGAAGGTCCCGTCCTCAGGCTCCGGATGAAACAGGACAGCTCCGTCATTAAGGCCGTTTTAGCTGTCTGGAAAACGGACATGAACGGTTTCTGGCGGAAGGTCGAACGGATCGTCCGGCTCCGCATGGGGTAAGATGATCATGTGTGGCTGCGTTTGTTCTTCACGTTCAGGAGCATGTTCCAGAGGCTGGTGATATTGAACATCCGGCCGAACTGCTTGATGGTATAAGCCACTTCCACGTAGTTGTCGTAGACATAATTAGCGTCGAGTTTCTGGATGGATTCGATGAGGTTGTTCTTGATCTCCTCGGGGAGTATCTCTTTCTCGTTCTTTTCCGTTTCCAGCATCTTGGTGTAGCTGGAGGAATAATAACTCCTGATCCGTTCCGTTTCGAACTGCCGGTTCGAGGCGGGGGACTTGTCGTAGTTCAGCTTCTTGATATACGGGTCGTATTCTTCCAGTTCCAGGAGCACCATCTTGGAATTGATGTCCCCTCCCAGGTTACCCAGCACCACCAGCTTGGGATGCTTGGTCTTGTATATCTCAATGGCTTCATAGATGGTCCGGGAATCAAACAGCTCCAGGTCAAGGTTCACGATCATGGCGATAAGGTCTACTTTCAGTTTAAAGTCCTTGACATCCGGGATGAAGATCAGTACGCCTTCCTCGGAATCCTTGTAAAAGGCCTTCTGCACGGGATTGATATCTTTTTTCACGCGTGACAGGATCTTGGAGTTCAGGACCGTGCCGTATTCGATCATCAGCGGCTTCTCCCCTTTGACCACGTCGTATTCGCCCGCGAAAACATCTTCCAGGATCGTGATCTGCCTTTTTTTCTTGCTCTTCATGCTCATGATGGCGTATTCGTTGCTCAGCATAAAGAGCTCGTTGATGGGCTTTTCTCCCGTGG
>JAQTRT010000305.1 GCA_028711675.1 bacterium
TCATCCACTTCGTTCAGGACGATTTTCAAGGCCAGCATAATACGGGATATTTCCCCCCCTGAAGCGATCTTCCTGAGCGGTTTCAATTCTTCCCCGGCGTTCGGGGAGATCAGGAACTCAATATCATCGATCCCCTTCTCCGTAAGCTTCACTTTTTTATCCCCGGCCTGGATGATCCCGTCCCTTTTATCCTCATACCGGATACTTACTTTAAAAGAACTTTTTTTCATATCCAGTTCGTTCAGCTGCGCCATGATCTTTTTCTCAAAATCAACAGCTGTCCTTTTCCGTTTTTCCGACAGATCCAGGGCCAGAAGGTTCAGTTCCTTCTCCAGTTCCCTGATCTCCTTTTGGGTCTTCTCTATCTCCTGCTCACTTTGTTCGATGGACCCCAGGTCCCTGGCGCATTTTTCCCGGTACAGAAGGACCTCCTCCAGGGAAGGGCCGTATTTTTTTTTCAGTTTATTGATCAGTTCGATCCGCTCGATGACAGATTCCAGCCGGCCCGGGGAGAAATTGAATCCGCTCTTGTATCCTTTCAGCAGAGAGACCACATCCTCTACCAGGAAAAAGGAATCCTCCAGTTTCTGTTTCATCTCCACGATGGCTGTATCGAACTTTTCGAACTCGGACAGTTCATCGATGATCACGCCCATCTTGGAATAGATGGAGCCCTCATCCGAATACAAATGGCTGTAGCCGTTCTCAATGGCCTGGAATATTTTTTCCTGGTTGCTCAGGAGAAGGCACTCCTTTTCCAGTTCAATGTCTTCACCGGGTTTCAATCCGGCCTTCTCGATCTCCTCGATGCTGAATTTAAGCAGCTCCAGCATCCGGGCTTTCTCCTGTTCGTTCATCTGGAGTTTTTCCAGTTTGTTCTTCAGTTCCAGGTACTGCCTGAATCTTCCGGAAAGCTTCTCTTTTTCACTGCCGAGTCTGCCGAACCTGTCGATGAGGTCCATGTGGGTCTCTACTTTCAAAAGGGACTGGTGTTCATGCTGGCCGTGTATGTCCACAAGCAGGTCCCCGATCTCCTTCAGTTTCTGCAGGGGCACGGGGCTTGCGTTCACGTAATTCTTGCTCTTTCCGTCCAGATTGATCTCGCGCCGGATGATCAAAGACCCGGACGCATCATGGTCGATGCCGGAACTCTCCAGGACCTTGTCCAGTTGCCGGTCGCGGGAAACATCAAAAGTCGCCTCGATGACGGCTTTCTGTTCGCCTGTACGGACAAGGTCCGTAGAGGCCTTCTCGCCCAGGATAACGTTCAACGCGCCGATGATAATGGATTTTCCTGCTCCGGTCTCACCGGTTAAAACATTGAAGCTGCGGCCGAAATTGATCTTCAGATCATCGATCAAGGCGTAATTGCGTATACGTAGGAATTCCAGCATATCTATTCAACCCACTTGAATTTTTCCCTCAGGATATCGTAAAAATTCCTGTCCGGGGAAGTGATAAGCTTGAGCCGTCTTTTGGATCTCCGGATCACGATCTTATCCCCTTTTTTTAGTTTGATCCCCTTGAATCCGTCAAAGCTCAGGATGACGTTATTCTGGTCATGGATGTTCTCCAGCACCACGCATGAATCCGAGGAGATGACAAGAGGCCGGAATGTCAGGGTGTGCGGACAGATGGTATTGAAAATGAACACATCCATATGGGGATTGACGATGGGGCCGCTGGCGGACAGGGAATAACCTGTCGAACCCGTAGGCGTGCTCACCATCACTCCGTCCCCGGCAAAGGTACCGATGTACTGGTCGTTTACGTACGCCCTTATCTTAATGATCTTGGTAAAGGAGCCGTGATTGATCACCACTTCGTTCAGGGCCCGAAAGGTCTTCAGGACCCTGCCTTTCCGGACCAGCTCCCCTTTGAGAACCATCCGTTCCTCGATCTTTATCTTATTGTAGATGATGTTCCTGATATTCTCTTCGATCTCCGATTCATTCTCTTCCACTTCAGTCAGGAAACCGAAATACCCGATATTGATCCCGAGCAGGGGAACGCTCATGTCCATAAAATAGTGCGAAGCCATAATAAATGTACCGTCCCCGCCTATCACGATCACATACCGGCATTCCCGGATGAACTTTCCGGCCGGAACGCCCAGCCCGCTGAACCGGGTGCCTTTCACCGCACTGTCCAACAGGAGAAAACGGATGTTGTATTTCCTGCCTATAATAAGCAAACGGTCAAGTACTTCACCGGCATTCTTCTTTTTTGCATTGATGTACACTGATAGAACGACAGGTTTCTTCATGTTAATTTCACTTCTTGCAGAACAAAATGTTCCGTATCGACCAGAACCCCGCTGGTGCTCCCGGAAACCACCATCTGGAAAAGGATCTCGTAATTGATCTGGTAATCACTCACCAGGAACGTATCCATAAAACAAAGGTACTTTTTATTCTCCTTCCGGGCTACAGCCATTACCGTAAATTTATTTTTTATTAATTTATTATCAAATAAAATATCGAAATAAAAATTCTTATTGAAGGCCTCGATGAAGTACCCGTTGTGTTTCAGGATATAATAAGCCCGCCTGACAGGTTTGGAGGCATGGATGATATACTGCCGCAGCAGTACCCGCCGGACCCGGTAACGCAGATAAAGACAGGTCAGGACTGCCACGATCAGAAGTCCCAGGATCAGCGTATATATCTCGAATTTATCCATAATTAAAATGACGGATCAGATATTGAAACGGAAGATCATGATATCCCCGTCCTTGACAGGATAATCCTTCCCTTCCAGCCTGTACAAGCCCGCTTTCTTGGCATTGGCTTCGGAGCCCGATCTCACCAGGTCATCATAATGAATGACCTCGGCCCGGATGAATCCTTTCTCAAAATCACTGTGGATGACGCCTGCGGCCTTCAGGGCTGTTGTTCCGTTCCGGATGGTCCAGGAATGGGATTCCTTCTCGCCCGCGGTAAAAAAAGAGATAAGATCGCCGTATCCGTAGGCGAATTTAATCAGGCGGTTCAGGGAGGTCTCCTTCAAACCCAGGTTATCCAGAAACTCTTTCTTCTCCTTCTCCTCCAGCTGCTGTATCTCGCTCTCTATTTTTACGGACATATTGAGGCTCTTCATTTCGTCCGGGAAAGAAAAGGACTGGCCGATGCTATCCTCTCCGCAGTTCACGATCACAAAGAGAGGCTTCAGGGTCAGCAGGCTGAAGCTCTTGATCAGCTTCACGTTCTCTTCGCTGATCTTCAGTTTATTCAGGAACGTTCCTTTTTCAAGGCTTTCCTTTAAATGAAGGAGCAGCTCCTTCTCTTTCAACAGAATGTCTTCTTTTTTAGAATGGATCTGTTTCTCTATCCTTTCCAGCCTGCTTTCGACCAGGAAGAGGTCCGCGAAGATCATCTCATGCTTGATGGTCTCATAATCCCTG
>JAQTRT010000306.1 GCA_028711675.1 bacterium
TAATCATCGGCGCCTGAATTCAATCCGCGTATCTTATCCTCCTTCATGTCCCTGGCTGTCAGGAGAATGACGGGGATCAGGCAGGTGGAGGTATTGGACCGCAGTTTATCGCATAACTGGAAACCGTTAAGATAAGGCATCATAACATCCAGGAGGATAAGGTCGGGCCGGAACTGTTTTATCTTCTCCAAAGCCTCCAGGCCGTGCGATGCCGGTATGGTTTCATACCCCAGTAATCCCAGTTTGCATCCCAGTATCTCTTTCAGGTCCGGCTCGTCATCCACGATCAGAATTTTATATTTTTCCATAATTCACTCCTTTTATCCGACCAGCTTTTCAATGGCGCCTGATAATTCCTTAAAATCAAACGGTTTGGTGATATAGTAATTCGCGCCGTTATCGTAACTCCTGGCCTGGTCCACCTGCTGTGTCCTGGCCGACATAATGATGACGGGAATATGGTTCAAGCCGGAATTGTTCTTTATTTCCCGGCATATCTGCCAGCCGTTAATCCCTTTCATCATCACATCCAGTATCAGCAGATCGACCTGTTCTGCCTGGATGTCCTGAATGATCTGCACCATGTCCCCGGCCACCAGGGTCTGGTAGCCGTTCAATTCCAGGTACTGCTGCAGAAGATAAACGATATCCGGCTCGTCATCAACAATTAAAATCTTTTTCTTATCCATTTTTTACCTCCTGTGATTTAACTTCCTGAACCGGGAGAGTAAAGGAGAACACGCTCCCCTTACCCGGTTTGCTTTCAACCCATATCTTTCCCTTGTGGAGCTCCATGATGGATCTGGCAATAGCCAGCCCCAGACCTGTCCCGCCGGCCATACGGGTGGAAGAGGAGTCTACCTGTTGGAATTTATCAAAGATCATCTCAAAATACTGTTTCTCAATCCCGATCCCGTTGTCCGCGACATTAACCTGCAGGATGTTCTCCTTCTTTTCCAGGATAACGGAAATTTTACTCTGCTCCGGGGAAAACTTGACCGCGTTCCCGATAAGATTCACAAGGACCTGTTTCATTTTATCTTCGCTGCAAAGCACCTGGGGGACCGGTCCTGCGTCGTTAAAAACGATGGAAATCGACTTTTTACCCGCAACGGGAAGCATTTCTTTGATGGTGTTCCTGATGATAACGGCCATATCATTCATTTTCATTTCAATATTCATGTGCCCGGACTCAATTTTAGAAAGGTCAAGCAGGTCGGAAATCAGGTCGATCAGACGGATGGTATTATGGTATATGATTTCCAGGAAATCCTGCTGTTTAGGGGACGGTGTTCCGCCTGCGCCGGCCCGGATCAATTCAACCGCACCTTTAATGGAAGTAAGAGGCGTCCGCAGTTCATGGGAGACATTGGAGACGAACTCTGATTTCATGATCTCGATCTGTTTTTCCTTTGTAATATCGCGGATGATCATACTGACGCCTTCTCCCGTCACCTCACAGGCCGTGATATTCACGTGAAGGACATCCCGGTTCCTGGCTGTGGCCTTAGTTACGAAATTTTTTACGCCTTTCCTTTTAAGAACTTCATTCCAGAAGCCCTTCCTGATCCCGGGATTTTCCCAGGATAACAGGTCGTCAATGGATCTATCCAGGATTTCGCCTTCACTGTAGCCAAAGGTCAGTTCAGCCCCTTTATTCCATCTGATGATCCGTTTCTTCTCATCGAGCAGCAGGATGGGATCATGGGAATCGTCAATGATCTTCCTGTATTTCTCCCGGGATACCGTCAATTCCCTGGTCCTCTCCGTAATTTTATTCTCCAGGGACTTATTCATCCCTTCCAGTTTGATGTTGGCTTCCTTCAGGTTCCTGTTTAAAGAATTGATCATCTGTTTTAAGCGCAGTGTTTCCTCCGCTTTTTTAAGTACATGGCTGATCTCGTTAATGGTATAGGGTTTTGTGATAAAATCAAAAGCTCCGGTTCTCAGACACGAGACAGCCGCCTCCACAGTGCCAAAACCTGTCATAAGGATGACCTCCACATCCGGTTTTATTTCTTTTATCTGCTTTAACACCGTTAAACCGTCCATACCCGGCATTTTCAGGTCGGTCAATACGATATGAATATCCTCTTTCCTGACCTTTTTAATACCGTCCATCCCGTTAGCGGCCGCGGACACGTGATATCCCTGCTGATGCAGTTCATAGGAAAGCATGTCGCGTAATCCTTTCTCATCATCAATGACCAATACGTTTGACAGGGTTTCCATGGCATGACCTCCTTTTCAGCTATGACCTCATTCTTCCTGCTCGGGTCTTTGTTTTAATGCGCCCGGACAGGGGGTATTGAATATGTCCGCAGTCAGGACAGGAACGTTTCCTTTTTTTTCAGCAGTCCTTGAAGTAAACAAGGGGCTGTTCTGTCATCATCCGTAACCAGTATCCTGCTTCTCATGAAATCTTCTCCCTGGCCGGGCCTTTTATTTTATCCTGAACCGGCAGAAGGATCTTTACCGTGGTTCCCTTGTTCTTACCCTGGCTGCTGACATACAGCTCACCGCCGTGTTTACATATAATATCCTGGCTGATGGACAGCCCCACTCCTGTACCGCCTAATTTATCCAGGGTGAAAAACGGTTCGCGTATTATTTTTAATTTCTCCTTTTCTATCCCGATCCCCGTATCCTTGAATTCGATCAATACTCCGGCCTGATCTTTCCTGTTCCCGGTTTCCCCGGTGACGACTCTCAGTTCGCCTCCGTGGGGCATGGCCTTAATGGCATTGGAGATAATATTGATGAAGACCTGTTCAAGATAAATTTTGCTGCCGTGGACAGTCAGGGGCTCCCTAAAGTCTTTTGTTAATTCTATTTTTTTTATCTTCAGCATACTTTCCATTATGGAAAAAACGCCATCCAGAACGGGATGAATTTCAACAGGTTCCATGTCATTGTCCTTCAACCTGGTAAATTCCAGAAACCGTGATATTATTTTTGCCATCTTCATGGAAGAACTCTCGATATCCTTAAGCTCATCCCATTTATGTTCAGCGAGGAGCAGCTGAACGTTTCCCAGGATACCGGTCAGCGGATTATTCAATTCATGGGCCACACAGGCGGCCAACTGGCCTATGGTTACCAGTTTAGTGTTATAAACAAGGTGGCCCTGGGCCTGTATCAGCTTATCGAACAGCTGGATATTCATAACAGAAAGGGAGACCAGGGAAGTGAACAAATTGGCCTTTTCCAGGTCATACTCATTAAAACTTTCCTGCTTCAGGGTCCGGTTGACATTCAGGACTCCCAGCAGCTCCTCCCTTCCCATAACCGGTATCAACAGGATGGACCTGCACTCCTTTTTCCATCCCAGAGACCGGAAAATGTTTTTTATTTCATCCGCATTATCAGAAATAACGGATTGTTTATCATTTATAAC
>JAQTRT010000307.1 GCA_028711675.1 bacterium
CCAGATATTCCGCTATTTCCCTGACCCGGTCAACAGTCTCATCCACAAAAACGCCGGTAATCCCCATCTTTTTTCTGTTAACGGACCTTAAAAGAGACCGGGCTTTTTCCAGAGTGATATAACGCGGAGAGGCCGGATAAAAGATCAAGCCGGCCAGGTCCACTCCCTTGTCTCGGCAGAACTGAAGAATAGCCGGCTGGGTGATACCGCATATTTTGATCAATGGTTTATTCATCATAATATACCAGTTCCCGCAGTTTTTTTTCCATATCCCTTGACTTCAGGATGGACGTGCCGATCAGTGCAGCATGGAAATGGTGACGGGCCAGTTTAAGGATATCTTTCTTGTTCTCCAGGCCGCTTTCAGCCACAATGATACGGCCGGATGGTATTCTCTTCCTCAGTGAAAGGCATTTCCGCGGGCTGATTTTCAGGGTCGATAGATCCCGGTTATTGATGCCGATGATCTCCACGGAATTGTCCAATAAAGGGGGCAGAGAAGAGGGATGATGGAATTCAAAAAGAACGTCCATACCCAGGGACCTGGCATACTGGTACAGGATCAGGAGCCGTGTAAAGGAAAGGGCTTCCGCGATCAATAAAATGGCATCAGCGCCGAAATACCGGGCCAGTTTGATCTGGTACGGGTCCACGATGAATTCCTTGCACAGGATCGGCTGGCTGGTCAGTGTCCGGGCCAGGCCTATGTTCTCAAAACTGCCGTTGAAGAATTTTTTATCTGTTAGTATGGAGATGGCTCCCAGGGGGAAACGGTCATAAGACTTTATGATACGGATAAGGTTCGTCCGGGAAGGGCGGAAAAGCGGGCCTTCCGAAGGCGATGAGGGTTTCAGTTCAGGGATGATCTTGACCCGGATACCGGACCGGAGGATCGCTTTCAGGCCGGACCTGTTTGTGGACGGGATCCGGAAGGAGCCGTACCTTTTTTTCAGTTCCTTGATCTCCTGGAATTTATGCTGGATGATGGTTTTAAGGATATCTTTCATGTGCGTTTTCCCGTCTTTTTATTCATTGGTGATCTGTATCATTTTTTTCAGGGAGTTCAGGGCATTCCCTGATTCTACGGAGTGCCTGGCCTTTTCCAGGCATCCGGGGAACTCTTTTTCAAAATCATCATGGTCCGAGGAGACAAAGATCCCGGCCGCGGCATTGAGCAGAACGGCATTCAGAGCAGTCGTGTTCCGGGATTTGTTCTCTAAAATCTCCAGAATCATTTTTTTACTTTCCTCTATGTTATTCACCTGGATATCCTCGATCTTTCCTGTCTTTGCCCCGTATCTTTCAGGATCAAAAAAGAAGGTTTTCACAGTGCCTTTGTTCAGATAGGATATCTTGGTCAGGGAAAAAGGGGATATTTCATCCATGGATTCAGCGCTGGAATAGACCAGGGCCTTTTGGCTCCCGGTGTTCTGGAGGACCTGGCAGAATTTTTCCGTCAGTTCAGGGGAGAATATCCCGAATATCTGGCGGGTCACATTGGCCGGATTGACCACGGGCCCTATCATGTTAAAGATGGTCCGGACACCCATCTCCTTCCGCACGACAGCCACGTTCTTGAAGGCCGGGTGGAACAGGGGAGCGAAGATGAACCCGATATGGGCTTCTTTCACGGAACGCACGATCTTTTCCTTGGACGCGTCGGTCTTTACGCCCAGGCTGGCGAACAGATCGGCTGAGCCGGATTTACTGGAAATGGACCTGTTGCCGTGCTTGGCCACGGGAATGCCGCAGCCCGCCACTACCAGACTGGCTGCTGTCGAGATGTTGAATGTGTTATAATTATCCCCGCCTGTACCGCATGTGTCCACGGCACCCGGTATATCCAGGTCAATGCTGTTCATCAGTTTTTTGATGACCCTGATGGACCCGACGATCTCGTTGATGGACTCGGTCTTAAGCTTCAGACCCATGAGATAAGCCGTGATCCGGATATCACTGGTCTTTCCGGTCATGATCTCTTCCATGACATCCCCGGCTTCCTCCTCGTTCAGGTCTTCTTTTAATGATAGTTTTTTAATGGCCAGCTGGATGGCTTTGGTCTTGGGTGCCTTGGCTACGATAAAATTATAAAAATTGGAGATGATGAGTTTGCCCTGGTCCGCTAATATGGATTCAGGATGGAACTGCAGCCCGTACACGGGATAGTCCTTTACTTTAATGCCCATGATCTCGTTGTCGTCCGTTGTACTGGCTATGACCTCAAGCCTGTTATGGGGAAAATCATCGGCTGATACGGCCAGGGAATGGTAACGGCCGGCTTCAAAGACCTCAGGGACATGTTTGAACAGGATATCCCCGGTATGTTTGATCCGGGACCGCTTACCGTGCACGAGGTGTCCGGCATGAACGATATTGGCATGGAAAACATATCCCAGGACCTGATGACCCAGGCAGATACCCAATATGGGTTTTTTATCATAAAAGTGTTTTACGATGTCCACGGAGATCCTGGCATCCTCCGGTCTTTTAGGTCCGGGGGAGATGATGATGGCATCCGGGTTAAGCTTCTCGATCTCCGGAATGGTGATCCGGTCGTTCCGGAAGATATGGATATCATTGTCGAACGGCGCGATATACTGGGCCAGGTTATAGACAAAGGAATCATAATTGTCAATTATTAATATCATGTTTTTTCTCCTTGGTGCCTTGGTGTCTTTGCGGCTGTCTTCAACATTTTTCCTCTTTAAAGTTCACGGCTTCCATGAGAGCCTGGGCTTTGTTCAGGGTCTCCTGGTATTCATTCTCAGGTACGGAATCCGCCACCAGGCCTGCGCCGGCCTGGATAAAGACCTGGTTCCCTTTCTTGATGATGGTCCGGATGGCGATACAGAAATCCATATCGCCGTTAAAGGAGAAATACCCGATACCGCCGGCATACAGTCCGCGCCTGGTATTTTCCAGTTCCTCGATGATCTCCATGGCCCTGATCTTCGGCGCGCCGGAGACCGTCCCGGCCGGGAAGCAGGCCCGCAGCACGTCGAAGGCGTTGAGTCCCGCCTTCAGCCTGCCGGTGACGTTGGAGACGATGTGCATGACGTGGGAGTAATACTCCACGATCATCCGCTCGTCCACCTCGACCGTGCCGTATTCGGCGACGCGGCCGACGTCGTTGCGGCCCAGGTCCAGCAGCATGACGTGTTCGGCGATTTCCTTGGGGTCGGCCAGCAGTTCGGCGGCCAAGGCGGCGTCTTCGGCGGGCGTGGCTCCGCGCCGGCGCGTCCCGGCGATGGGCCGCACCGTAATCACGCCGTCCTGCAAACGCACCAGGACTTCCGGGGAAGCGCCCGTCAAACAGGTGCGCCCGCAGCGCAGGTGGAACATGTAGGGCGAGGGATTGACCGCCCGCAGGCTGCGG
>JAQTRT010000308.1 GCA_028711675.1 bacterium
TTTGCGTTTTTCTTCCTCTTGTTTTGTTATCATCTGCTGCCGTTTTTTCTGATCAAACTCATACCAATTCCAGGACAAGCTGTATTTATACACCAAGGAGAACGTATGGGTCCCGTACGTGGCCCGGATCGTTGTAATGGGCATGACAAAGGAATAATTGATCTCGATCTCATGTCCGGACTGAAAGGCTTTCACGCCGGATAATCCCACGCAGCCGTTATTCATGCCCTCGTCGCTCAGTTCATAACCCAGTCTGATGCCCAGGATCCTGCTGAATGTCCAGAACTCGAAACCCAGCCTGTACTCCCAGACATTACTCTTTAAATCCTCAAACGCGATGCCGCCGGCAATGGTAGGGAACCTAAAGATCCACAGTTTATCGCTCTTCCAGGAGAGGCCCAGCTTGACGTTCCTTTCAATGGGATCATCTATGATATCCTTGTTAAAGGCCACATTAGGTTCAACGATATGGTCAATGACAACACCAAGGATCATGTTGTAATTTAAAAAAAACATGAATCCCAGGTCCATCCCGAACCCTCCGGTGGTCAGTCCGTTCTTGAAATAACTGCTGTTAGCCTCTGTATCCATATTCGCCGCCAGTCCCCTGGAATAAATATCAAAATTCAAGCCGATGGAGAGACGCGTGGCCCGGCCCAGCACGTCCAGAAGGTCCTTGGCATAATTGATCACAAAGAGCCTTTCATAATAGTCAATATTATCGTCATCATCATAAGTGGAATTTTCATACAGGAGCCCGAGATTGTTCATTCCAAAACCAATAACCGCATCTTTAAAGAAGATCTCTGATTTCAGGACATACGGAAAAGGAATGATCAAGGCGCCGTTAAAGGTGTTGAATTTTACTGCGTCAAAGCCAAGGTACGGCATGCCGAATGTGGCCAGGAACTCGATCTTTTTAGTATACGCGGTACCTGCGGGATTATAATAAATACTGGATACTCCGGCTGGTTCTCCGTAAAAAGCATTAGCCATTCCTTTTGCCCTGGCATCCCGGCCGATATCCTCAAAGGCTGTATAAGCCGGTACGGTAAAAAGAAGGAAGACCAGTATGTTTAATGTTTTTTTCATATATAACAACCTCCGCTCCCGGCAGACCGAATCTGTGTGCCTGCCCCTGGAATCATCTTTATCTGATCAACAGTATAACTCCTGTGTAATAGAACGAACCGGCCCGTATCTGGAACATATACGCACCGCCCTTGGCCCAGTTCCCGTTTTTATCCTTGCCGTCCCAGTAGAACGAACCCTGGTTGAAACTTACATCCGGCTTGGCCTGATACACCTCTTCCCCTGCCATGTTGAAGATGCGGACCTCGACCTTATCCACCCCGTCCTCAACACGGAAATTCACCTTGGCTTTCTTGTATTCGCCGTGGCTGCCTGAAGGTGTGAACGGATTATTATCCACAGCCACATCGTATACTTTCCCCTGCGACGCCGTGTTCTCAGCCAGGACCGCATAGCACCGGCTCACGAAACTGATCTTAGCCGTCACGTAATCGCCGCTTGCATTCACTTTCCCGCCCAGCTTCATCCATTTCCTGACAGTTTCATCCCAGTAAAAAACAGCCAGTTTCTTCTCCTGCCAGCCTTTAGCCAGGATTACATCCTCATCATACGGTATATTCACAGTCCATTCTTTCTTGAGCGGGATACCGTAGATATTCAAATCTTCCAGTTTTAAGTTGTACAATTTCACGTCAAAGGCGATGATATCCCCGCACTCGTTGATGTTCTGGACAGCTTTGTTCCGCCTGACATCCGATTGCTGTTCCTCTGTCAGGTAATTGGCCCGGATATCCGCGATATAGTCCTCGGAAATGGAACCCGTGGGAATGACCAGGATATCCACATCATCGTAATTGGTATTAATACACCGCCGTTTCTGGACATACAAACTGGAAGAATCAATGGGCTCAGAATACAATTCAATGGTGCCTGCGTCGGTTATCTGGTTGGTGGTTATGGAGATGCTCAGTTTATAATTATGGGAAAAATAGCCGTCTGCCGAAACTTTCAGGTCATAGGTCCCGGCCGGAATAAAATCCAGACTGAAGCTATTATTCTGGGAGACCACGGACAAACTAGATATGGCTATGTCCTTCTCATCCGAAGTGAGCGGCGAAAGACCGTGCGGATATACAGGGTTTTCCGTACCATGATACAGCAACAGAAGGTTCGCCACTGTCCTGGAGGGAAGGATCCGGCCGATAAGCCTGCCCCAGGAAGCGATCTTCACCCACATAATATTAGTTTCACCGGTCTTCTTGTCAGCCGTTTCCCAGGAAGGGGCACCCTGATAAAACACATCGCATGTCATGGGGAAACTGAATTCAGTGGCCAGGTGATAGCTTGCTTTCAGGGTAATAATATCCCCCTCCCTGCTCTTGATGCTATTGCTTACTTTTGAATAATCCAGGAGGATATAGTTGGTATGCTGTTCGAGGATGAGGGCATCCTGCGCCTGCACACCCAGTGAATCGATCTCCCGGATTTGGAAATTACCCGTGTCAAAGCTGATCCTCAACTGTTCAATGGGTGTATCCCAGGAATTATTCTCGATCTTGTATTTGATCTCGACATTAGTGTTCATGGTAAAAGCCGCATTAATGCCGTAAATATAAGCCAGCGGTATTTCCGGAGCGTTCTTGAACGAGAGGATCTGACTATCCTCAGGATATCCTGCGGGCACAGGCAGAACAACCGGACCCGACCAGTTAAAGGCCAGACAGGGGATATACTGTTCCGCTGTACTCCCTTCCGGCACATCATGGACCGTGGTCAGAGAGATAATATCGCTCTCTCCCGGTTTCAGGGACCCGTTCGCATCAGGTTCATAATCAAGCGTAATACTTGTTACATGATAACGGATGTTGGTAATATTAGCGATATGAGTACTAGCCACAACGGAAATCTGTGTGAACCTGGTTGAATTGGTCATGAGGATGACCAGTTTTTCAATATTATTGCTCCCCTCTCCCTCATTCCGCACGACATAACGGATGGTATTGGATTTCTTTGTGTTATAAATGAACCGTGTCAGCAGATAAGCTGATCCCTGCACTTGTGGATTGGTGAGGAAGGTTCTCATGGACCGGCCGGGGGACAAGGCGGTATCCGCATAATCCGAACCGTTATCCGCACGTAAACCCCAGATCCCGGATTGCGTCCCTTCCGAAAGATTATCGATCAGCCGGACAGTGATCATATCCGATTCATTGTCCAGGAGAGGCCCGTTAGCGTCCGCGCTGTAGTTCAAAACGATCTCCCTGCGCTTATTGCTGATATTATTCTGGCTACCGAGTTTAGTGCTCTGCACCTCGATAATATTTGTCAGGAACACTGAGATC
>JAQTRT010000052.1:0-3092 GCA_028711675.1 bacterium
GATCTCGATATCCTCTTCCGGAGAGATATACGTACGGTACGCTTTTGAAAATTCCGTGATCTTATCCAGAAGGTGCGTGTTGATCTCGTCGCCGATACCGAATGTGAAGATCCTTGTCATTCTGGTGTTGGCTTTATTGACGATCTTGACGATCTCATCCTCGTTGGTCTCGCCGATGGTGGGTTTCCCGTCCGTAATGAAGATGATCATATACGGCCGGGAGTCTTTTTCCTTCATGGTAAGGGCCTGCTTCAGGGCATCCTCGATAGCTGTGCCGCCGATGGCCTTAAGGTTCTTGACGAATTCCTTGGCCTTTAAAAGGGACTCCGTGTCAGCCGGAGCCAGTTTACTAAATAGAGGTTCGGTCTCCGTGGAGAAGCGGATGATCTCGAATTGATCGCCCTTGTTCAGATTATTGATACAGAAGAGCAGTGCTTTTTTGGCTTGTTCCAGTTTTTCACCGGCCATGCTTCCGGACGTATCAAGGACAAAAGTGATATCCTTTTCATTGATCTCCTCGTTCTTCAGCGACAGGCCGGGACTGGCGTTCAGGAAGAAAAATCCTTTTTCACCTTCTTTTTTATAGGTCAGGAGGGATACTCCGATCCTGGATTTGTTATCTCCCTGGAAATAAATTTTGAAATCCTTGTCCGGTTTCGTGTTCCGGTCCTCATAACTGACGATCACTTTCTTGGGTGTTTTATGGATGATCTCGGTCTTATGGCTGGGACAGTAAACGTTCTTGATCTCCCCGCCGGACTCGATTTCCACATGCACGCTGACTTCCTGCAGGGGAGTGGAGGAGAACTTTTCCGTGTTGAGGGGATAGGTATATTCGATGGTGTCATTATCCTTTTCCAGTATCTGGCGATAGGAAATTTTCACGCGTTTATCTTCGTGGGGTTCTATGGGAAAGATACGTGCTTTAAAAACGTCATAATCGTTGTATTCCAGAAGGGCAGGGTCCCTCTGTTTTCGTACGATGTCCTCATAGATATCCCGTGCTTTTTTGGCATCCAGGAGTTCAGCCTGCACTTCCTGGCCGTTCACGTACATGCTGAATTTTTTCAGGACAGAGCCTTTGGGCACCGGGAAGAGATAATAGCCTTCCAGTCTTGCGCCGGAAGGATTGTGGAAGACCTGGTCGATGGAAGTTTCGGCGCTCAGGTCTTTGATCGAGACCTTCACATTGTGGTTCCTGACCTGGAGCGGGTACGGTGTACTGATAATGGGGTTGGGACGCGGGATAACGATCAAACCGTCGGCCTTGAGACTCTGAACCGCAAGGCATAACAGGATGAACAAGCTGAACCCGTATCTTTTTATTCTTAAAGGATTTTTCATGATAAGACCTCCTCTACTCGGTCCATCGTGCCCGCTTCTGATCCTTCCGGACCATAAACCGGGAACGATGGACCATGAATGTACTTTATTTGAATCCTTTCTTGGCAGCCTGCGCCTTGATGGTCTTCAGAACAGCCGTGTCAAGCGTATTATCCGCAGATTGCTTCTTCCTTTCCTTCTCTATATATTTCTGCCGTTCATCGTTCAGTTTCTGGATCTTCTTCTGGATGTCATTTCTTTTGGTAAGCATCTTATTGATATATTCTTCCCGTTCTTTTTTGTTCATTTTCTGCATCTCAGCAGGCAGTTCCTCGGTCTTCAGTTTTTCCATGTCAAGAGCTTTGTTCTTTTTCGCGTCCACAAGGTCCCAGCTGGAATTTTCATACTGCTCCGATGCTTTGGTCAGGGCCCTCTGCGCAGCCACTTCCTTGTTCAGGGAGGACGCATTGGCGTCCTGCAGAGCTTGTCTTTCTTTTTTCTCCACGCCTGCTTTTCCGTAAGCCACATAGGTCTTGTTCAGATCTTCGCTGAGTTTGATGATATCATTGTCCTGGGGCGCTTCGATGGCCGCTATCTTCTGGTTCTGGTCGATGTTCATATATTTTCCGTCAGCCAGGTCCGCCCCTTTTTTCCAGAATGTTTCCACTCCTTCCTTGTAATCGCCGCAGAAAATGGTATTCACGATGATACCTCTGGAAATGGCCTCTTTACAGGCTTTTTCGTATGCCACGTCTCCCTGTGAAAAGGGTTCGTTGCCGGCGATGATGATCACTTTCAGGTCGTTTTTGTTCTTGCTCCAGTTAAGGCCTTTTACCGCGGAAAGGATCACTTTACCGCAGTATTCGTCGCCGCCGTCCGTCGTGAGCTTAAAGAGCTCGTCCGATACCTTGTCCAGGTCTCTGGTCATAGGTACTTTCATGCGGATATAACCTTCTCCGGACGGGATACCGTTATTTCCATACTCATACAGGGCTACTTCGATGGCAGGAGCCATTCCGTTCTTTTTTGTAGTGGCCAGTTCATTCACAATCTTCCAGATCTGTGATTTAGCCTGTTCGATAAGGCCATCCATGCTGCTGCTGGTATCGAGCAGAATAGCAAGCTGGATCGATTCCTTTTCTTTCGCAGCCTGGGCCAGGAGGCCTGAGCCGGAAAGAGAAAGAATGAGACAGAAAAGGGAAATGATCTTCATGCTGTTTTTCATGTTCTTTCCTCCTTGATTTTTAAGTATATTCATTAGACCGGGATTTTATGAAAAAGTTCCGGAAAAAACAAGGAAAGAGATAAGTTCAGTCCTGATTCAACTGGTATTGCAGCTGGATCCTGGCTTTATTCTGGCTTTTCGGGGATAATTTCGGGAGCGGTTTCTGGACGTTGTAGTCTTTGTTCAGCTGGTCCAGGAGCTGGCTGTAGTTCTTTACAGGGATCTCGATAAAGATGAACTGCTGGTTTTTTATCCTGTCCTTCTGTTTTTCCGGGATGACACGGCCTTTTAGATTGGTCACAATGGCATTGATCCTGACCCTGTCATTGGTTGAAAAAGAGAGAAGGTTAACGGTCTGTCCGCTAAGCGGGATCTTTTCTGCCCTGGCCTTTTTTGCTGATTTTTCTTTGGACCGGAGAGAGAATGGTTCAGCGTTTTTTCCCTCCTGAAAAGATTCTTTTTTATCTGCCGCGGCGCCTTTTGCAACAGAGGAAAGGGGAGCAGCGTCCTCCATGTCCCTTTCGTCCCGGAGCGTCTGATCGTC
>JAQTRT010000052.1:3102-13668 GCA_028711675.1 bacterium
GTCTTTAGGCAGCAGGGCGATATTAACCATACTGTCTTCTGTTTCTGCCGGCATTCCTGCTGTTTTCCCCGGTCCCTGGGCTGTTCCGGCCTTCATGCTGTCAGCTATGATTGGTTCTGTGCCGGTTTCCGGTCTTTCCTCCTGGCCGAACGAGGCTTCTTTCTCCTCTCTCCTGATCATCTTTTTCCCCGCCTGTTCTTCCGTAAGTCTCATGATCTTTTTTCCCTGTTCAGGGGATTCAGGGGAGGCTTTTTGGAATTGTTCCGGCAGGGGAACAGGCTTGATCAGGAGGATGATAAAAACAATAACAGCTGTAACGCCGGCCAGTTCCAGAGGCACCTTGAGCGGGAAGGGTATAAAAAGCTTTGCCAGCAGTTCTTTGAACGGATGGGACTTCTCCAGACGGTCGTGGAGCTTTTCAAGAAAATCGGGCGGTGCGTCTTTCTTCTCAAGAGAGGAAAGTGTTTGAAAATATTTTTTCAGGAAAGCCAGTTCTTCCCTGCATTTTTCACAGGAAGCAAGATGTTCTTTAACTGATCTTTCCTGATCCCCGTTCACTTCATGCGTCAGATAATCAGGTAAAAGTTTGTGTATGATGGAACATTTCATGAAAACGACCTTTCATTCCGGCCGGGTTTTATCCTTTAGAATTCCCCGTTCCGTTCCTGTACTCCTTTCAGTTTTTCCTTCAATTGATCCCTGGCCCTGGCCAGTTTGGATTTGACCGTACCGAGTTTAAACCCGGTGATCCTGACGATCTCTTCATAAGCCAGTCCTTCCACATCCCTGAGGATGACCAGTGTCCTTTGTTTTTTGGAGAGCGACCGGATGGCTTGCTGGATCTGGGAGAGCATTTCCTTCCTCTCCAGCAGCACGGCCGGGGAAGACCGGTCGTCCGGCAGTTCCTGAAGGAATACCCCTTTATCGCTCTCTTTGGGCTTATCCAGATAGATGTTCCGTTTCCTCAGCCTGTACTCCAGGGAGCTTATCTTGTTCTTGCAGGTATTAACAGCGATGCGGTATAACCAGGTGGAAAAGCTGGACTGGAACCTGAAATCCTTCAGGTGGTGGAAAACCTTGATAAAGCTCTCCTGGGCGCAGTCCTCCGCATCTTCATAATGACCGAGGAACTGGTAACACAGATTGAACACTTTGTTCTTATATTTGAGAACGAGCTGGTCAAAAGCTTTCCCGTCGCGGGATTGAAAAGCCTGGATCAAGGACCTTTCCTCCTCTCCGGATGTTCTTGGTGCTTTTGGCTCTTTATTCATATTAGACAGTATAAGACGGGAAAGGTTCCCGTTAATCGAAATCATAGGCCACAGGAACCGAAGTCTTTTCCTTTTCGAACTTTTCCTTGAATTTCTGATCGCGGTAGGGGATGTAGTCACCGGTAAAAGGGATCTCCACGCGGGCAATTGTTTCTTCGCCCACATTGCCGATCCTGAGATACTGGGGGTCCAGTCCCTGGTTCATCAATAAAATAATGATCAGGGCCAGACCCATACCGGCCCCTTCCAGATTGTCCGCATTATCAATATAATAATCAGCTATGGATTTATATTTCATGGCTATGGAGAGCTCTTTCCGAAGTCTCTTTTCATCGATCTTGGGGATAGGGGTATTGTTCACCACTTCCACCCGCATCCCTTTTTTATTGTAGATATACCTGATCTTGACCTTAAAATTGAGGCTTTTTGATTTTTTTACGTATTCTTTGATAAAACGTTCGCGTAGTTTATCTTTGAAGACAGCCGTGCCTTTCTGCCATTCCTCGTGGTCGTCGATATCCAGATTGTTCTCCGCGAAAACGATCCTTTTCATCAGGGCCTTGGTGGCATTCACGATCAGTTCCTTGACCACGGTGTAGACCACATCGAGCAGGGAGGACTTATCAAAACGGTTCAATATCTCCTTGAGCTTTTCAAAAACCCGGTTCTTCAGTCTATCCGTAAAACCGTAAGCATTGATATCGTCATAGGTCTTGACTAAATCCTGGTTGTCTTCCATGTCCCGCCTTTATATGTTTGTTTTTAATTATCGGATTTTAATAAAACAGCATGATTCTTATTTCTTTGTAATAATATATATAAAAATTATTAAATCAATCTTTTTTTTCGTTATCAGTATCAGCTTCCCGGACCGGACTGCCCGGTCCCCGGAAACAGGAATTAACTTGATTTTTTAATCTGTTTGACTATTTATTAGGGAAGAAACCTGTGAAAAGGGATTATGGCCTGAGCAGGAAGATGTTAATAAGGATAAGAAATGGTCGATTTCGGAGTCAGCGACGCTAAACAGAAGATCTTACTGGATAAAATGAGGATGCTGGGCATCAGGGAGGAGGACCTGGAGGAGAAATTCATCCGTTCCTCCGGCAAAGGCGGCCAGAACGTGAATAAGGTCGCTACGTGCGTATACCTGAAACACCTGCCCACGGGTATCGAAGTGAAATGCCAGCAGGAGCGGTATCAGTTGCTCAACCGTTTCCTGGCCAGACGGTTCCTTGTTTCCAGGATAGAATCGATACGCCTTCAGAGGCAGAGCGATGAACAGAGAAGGATAGAGAAGATCAGGCGGCAGAAAAGGAAACGGTCCAGGCGGGCTAAAGAGAAGATCTTGAAACTGAAAAGGCACCGGTCAGAGAAGAAAGGATCAAGGTCTTTTGTCAGGAATATGTTCCAGGAGTAGATATCAATTTTTAACTTGATATGGCCGATAATAATATTGGCCGGAAAAACTGCCCTTGATAAGCAGGTTTAAAATGAACGAAACCGAACAAAAATTGAATAATTTGATCCGGAAAGCCAGGATCATCATCAATGAGACACATGTGTACTGCAATGACCTTCTGGGGGATGAGAAGTACAGGGAATACAAGGAACTGCTCAGGCAGGCCAGCATCATCAGTAATCTCTGCGTGGAATACATAAAAAAAAGCCAGGTTGAATTTGAAGCTATGAGGGAGTTTCTGGATAATTACTACTATAGCCTTCTCAACATCATCAAAGACCTCTTCGTTAAGATCATTGTGTTCTCCGATACCAATTATTTCTCTATGGAAATGTGGCGGCAGAGGAACAAGGTCACCTTGTTCTATTCGGATTATATCTTATTGAATCAGAATTTCCGTTTTTTAAAAGACTGCATCAGCGAGCACTTTATCAGCCATTATAAATCTTCCTATGAACTGATCGTAGATGAGAATTCTCCCCTCTGGGATATCGCGGATATGAAGTACATAGAGTTCTTCAGCGACATGAACATGATCAGGAACGTGTCCCGTAATATTGTGAAGAACATCACTTTAAATAATCCTCATTTTTCCCTCACCATCCTGGAAGGCCAGATATCTGAAATAATTAAGAACGCGGTCAAGCACGGGAACAAATGCGATGCCCGGAAAAAAGTGAAGATCTGGTACCTCACCAGCGACAAGCAGTTCAAGATCATCGTGGAGGATGAAGGCAAGGGATTTACCAATTTTAACGAATGGAATGAATTCAACAAACTGAGGAATGAGGCCCTGAAAAGAGGAAATATCGAAGAGATGTTGAAGTACGTGCAGTATAAAGGCCCTGAATCCAGGGATGATGACGGCGGTAACTCGCTCTTTGCCGCGCTGGAATACTGGGACAGCAGCCTTGTTTATAATAATAAAAAGAACAAAGTAGCGGCTGTTAAGTATCTCTTCTGATCTTTTCTCCGGTCTGCCACCGAAGGTTCCCGGTCCTGCCTGTGATTAAAAATTCACCATCAGATTCACATACAGCTTATTCCCGAAATCCGACTGGGGAAGGAAACTGATGTCCAGCTCGGGCTTCAGCTTCAAGAACTGATACTTGAATCCGGCTCCGAAACTGAAGGAGAAAAGGTTGTCTTTTTCCGCACGGTACCCGGCCCTCAGGTAAATGACTTTCATAAAACCATATTCCAGGCCTGCGGAAAATCCGTTCGTTTTTTCATTGAGGACCATATCCCCCTGCAGGTATGCGGCTAAATAGTGGTCCGGTATCAATGTGGCATCGATAAAAATATATTTCAATCCAAAATTAACGGTCAGGGGAAAGTCCGAGGTCTTGCTGATATATTTCAATCCCGTTCCCAGGTTCTTCACGGATAATCCAATGACCAGGTCCTGGATCAGGTTCAGATACTGGATGCCTATATCAGCGCCGTATCCTGTGGCTGAATAACTCTCTATCTTGGAATAAACAAAGGAGAAGGATATCCCGGTCAGGAGTCTGCCTTCCAGGAAGGTCCGGGCATAGGCCAGCCTGCCCGCCATATCCATGGCGCCGAAGCTTGTCCCGGTGTCCGTTACGCTTTCGTCCTCATTGAGCGTGACCAGGGGGATGTCGCCGTTGTCATTGTATAATACGGATAAACCGAATACGCCCACATTTTTTAATTCATAATAACCCAGGAACGCGGACTGCATGAGACTTTGTTTGGATATCGAGCTATAGCTCATTCCCACGCCTATGTTCTCAAACAGGGCAATGGTGGCAATTCCCGCGGGATTATAGAAAACAGCGTCAAAACTGTTATCCGCAGCCAGGCTGTTCCCCAGGGCCGTGCCTTTAGCTGAGGGGATCATCTTTAACACGGCAGCTCCGTTCCCGATCTCTTCACCGTGAACAGGAACGGACATCAGCAGTACAAGGGTCAGAAAGATAACTGTATATGATTTTATCTTCATCGAATGATACCTCCGGTAATCCTGGTCCGTTATAACAGGTTTAAACTATGAGCATGGACCAGGTTCTTTTTATCTTACAACAGCGATCTTCAGGATCTTGAAATCCTTTGGATTGGCGCTGTTCTCCACGCGGATAATGTAAACACCGCTGCCGATCAGGCCGGATTTGCCTTTTGTGTCCCAGACGTATCGACCGTCCATGTCCTTCTCTTCCAGTTCAGCTACCAGTTTACCCGTGACCGTGTAGACCTTGATCCTGGCTTTGGCTGTCAGATTGACAAAATGGATACCATCCCCGTCGCCTTTATAGAGAGAAGGTCCGGCCAGAACCCGGCTGGTATCGGGAAAGGACGGCCTTTTCAGGACCAGGACCCGGAAGGTGGTATCCGGACCCGGCAGAGCTTCGGCTTCGAACCGGTTGTTCACATAAGCTCCCGGACTGACATACTCCCAGGTTATATCGGAAGGATTGAACTTATACAGAGCCAGATGCGTGAGCACAAAATTTTCAGGCGTAAAGCTCAACGGCAGAGACAGGGTAACGGATTTGGATAAGGCAGCCGGTGAAGTCGTCAGGCGGACCACCGTATCAAGGGTCTGGCTGATATATTCTTCATCGACCGTATCCGGACTGAGCTTGCTGTTGGCCTGAAGGACCAGATTCTGGTCCGGAGGCTCAAAATTACAATAAGAGTTGATGTTGTCCGGGGAGGTGTTGATGATATAATCGTCCAGGCTGAGCCTGGAATAGATGGTGTCGCTGGAAGTCTGAATCAGGTTCCTGACAGGATAGACCGGCCCTTTCACCGAAGAACCAGCCAGAACGGATTCCTGGTTGATACCATCAACGGCCGTCACGGCGAAATAATAATTTTTATTATCCGTCAGTCCGGTTATGGTCCAGTTCGTGACGGACCAGGGAATACCGGCCGCAGCTGCAAGGCCCGGGCTGATCATGGTGATGGGGTTTGAATTCGTGTAAATGAAATAACTGACCCCGCTTGCATCAAAGACCTTGTTCCAGATCAGCTGTATCTGACAGCCAATGTCATTCCTGACATCCTCAGTCAGGATGACGGTCACGGGCGGAGGGGGAGTTGAGTCGAACACAACAGAGAGATCAAAGGCTGTATCATTGTTCGAACTAATTTCATTGTTATGGACATCATAGACATTGGTGACCGTGCAGAGGACGTTGGTGGCGTGTTTGAACAACGGGGAGATAAAGGCTAAATTGATGATATTCGTCCTGCCGAAGAAAAAGGGCAGACCGGCGGAATCAGGGATATTGTTCCTGTTGGTGACCAGTGCCGTTCCGCTGTTGCTCACCCAAGCCACATTATAATAGATCCTGTTGGTAAGGGACCCGGCCATGGGTTCACTGAACTTCAGTTGAAGGATGTTCGAGGAAAGGACATCGCAGGAGAGCAGGCCCGGATTGAACGTTTCACGGTACAGGCCTGAATAGGTATAACTGTTGGAACTGAAATCGATGACCGTGATAAGGCAGTTGGTCGATTCATAGGGCAGAAAAGCAGGGGTTACTGTGAACACGAGGTTGGAGGATTGATGGAAAAAAGCGGGTCCGGCCGTGGATTTTCCGGGTTCTACCGTGATGCTCAGCGCAGCTTTTACAGGCTCGTTGAATTCAAAGGAAAGATTGGTTGTATCAAGGGTATACGGTTCCCGGACAAGGCCCGGGATGATGCCGTCCCGGAACAGGCCTGAATTTGTTTTCCAGTTGGTATGGAGGTCCTGAATGATGATGACATAATTTGTCCTTTCATTGTTCCTGAACAGAGGGTTCACGGTATATATGATATTGGTCCCGTTCACATTCGTGGCCTTGGCCGTATGGCCGGTCAGGAGGAGTGAACTTCCTGTTTTAGTGATGTTTTCGCTGTACCGGAACAATATATTGGATAAGGAGGTGGTCCTGGCCTCCAGCAGGACGGGCTGGATACCGTCCTGATAAACGCCGTTCGTCGTGGCCTGGTTGAAAGCCATGTCCTGGAAAGTGATGTGGAAGTTAGCCGTCGAGTCAGGCGCCGGGGCCGGGGAAACCGTAAGGATAACATCCGTGAGCGACCGGTTGGTAGCTATGACCGTTGTATTGGAAATGGAAACGGAATTGATCCGGTCGATGATCTCGGTAAATGAAAATTTTATCTGGCCGGGAGATACGCTCCTGGCGCTCAGCAGGCGCGGCGGGGTCACATCGAACTGCACGGACAGGTCGTTTCTTCTCCTGTAGTTGGTGTCGATAAGGTTGTTATGCTTGTCCTGAATATTGGTGGCCAGACAGAGGGCGTTCGTGGCATGCTTAAAGACGGCCGGATTATAGGTCAGGAGGACCACACTGGGCTTGTCATTCCTGAGGGAGGAATCGATCCCGGACGGGAGAATGTTGAAGTTCGTGACAGGCGTACCGGAACTGTTGCTGACCCAGGCCATGACATAATTCATCCTGTTGGTGGCTGACAGGCTGAGAGGTTCATTGAAGGTAAGCCTGGCCAGATTGGTCCTGAGGATATCAAGGGAAAGGAACCTGGGTTTGAGCTTCTCTCCGTAATACCCGGAATAATAAAGTTCATTGGAGGCGGTATCGCGCACCCTGATGGTGCAGGTATTGGTCTCATCCGGGCCGAAATCCGGGGTGACGGTAAAGGTTACATTGCTTTTAGCTGACAGGAAATTGGTGGCCACGATTATTTTTCCGTCCTGTATGGCGATCTCTTTTATCGTATCCACGGGTTTTGAGAATTTAAAAATGATCTCATTGGTGTTGAAAGTGAAAACATCCCTCAGCTGGGGGGTGAAGCCGCTCTGGAACTTTCCCCGTATGTTCGTGGAATTATTCCGGAGATCATGGACGATGAGGAAGAAATTGGTACTTTCCGTGACGGTTAAATTGGGAGTAACCGTGAAAAGGATGTTCGTTCCGGTGATATTGGTCCCTGTGACGGTATGGTTGGAGATGACGATGAGGTCAGGGATGACCCGCTCATCGAACCGGAATTCGATGATATTGGTATTGAGGCTTTTAGCGGTCTTGACAGAGGGCTTGAGCCCGTCCTTATTGGTCGTCCACCCTGTCTGATTGAAGTTATTCCATCCCTTGTCGCGGATACTGAACGCGGTGAACAATATTTCGTCATCCGGGCTTAATAAAGATTGCAGTTTGACGGTCAGGACATTGTTCAGGATATTCGTAGAGCGGGCGTAACGCGGGCTTAAATCGTGTTTGTCGATCATGGCGAGAGAAAGAACGGATTGGATCATGGAGTTCGTGTCAAAAGTGACCCGGATCGTGTTGGTATCAATGGTCTTTGCTTCTGTGATCACGGGTAACTGGCTGTCCCACCGGAAACTGATGTTGGTCACGACCTTGTTTCCGTCATCGACGCTGGAACCGCGGGAATCGTCCAGTTCAATGAACAAGACATGGTTTCCCTGGGGAATGTTCCAGCGCTGGATGTAATTGTTCAGGTCATCCTGGAAGACCATATTCTCCATGTATATGATGGAATTCGAGTAGTTCTGGTTCTTTATTTTATTCCCCATACTGTCTGTCAGGTACCAGTCAACGCCCGAATCATAGATACGGTTATTGTTGTTGTCCATCCAGATCGAATAATTCCCTGTTTCGGAGGTCATGAAAGAGAGCTTTAAATGATAAGGGTTCTCCGCTGTCCCGAAAATATTGTCATGACTGCCTCCTCTGTCTGTAAAGGTTACCAGGTTGACGAGTGGTGCCCTGTAATCCACGATAAAAGCATTTGTTTTAAAATTGGAATTCCTGGTCTTGTCCAGGTCAGCAGCGGATATCCGGATCTTATTATAATTCGTAAGGCCGGTATTCGTTAAAATGACCCAGCCGTTCTTCTGTGTGACACGGTTGCTGGCCAGTGTCTGAAGTCCGAAACCGGGACCGGCTCCGCTGAGCCACTGGATCTTGATGGAATTTGTGTTAACCCCGGCTCCTCCGTTATCATCCAGAAAGAACCGGATGGTGTTGTATTTGACCTTTGTATTGTATGCCGGGGAAAGATACCGGATAGCAGGCGCCGTGTCGTCCACGGGGACCAGGGCCAGGGTCACAGTGGTATTGGCGTTCAAATTCCGGAAGACCTTGTCATCATAGGAGCTTGATCCTGAAGGGACGACCTCGATAAAATAAGGTCCGGGCCTGGCTATATTAGTGAAGCTGAACATGCCGTTGGACGAATTATGCGTGTTCTGGAATTGGGTCCTGGACATGGTATAAAGCTGTATCTCGACCGGTGAGACAAGTGTGGAAGTATTGGTGACGACCACACGTCCGGAGATCTTTCTCGGGACAGCCGGGACGGAAAAGATGACCGTGTCCCCGGCGCTGTTGGAGCACCTGGTCTGGATGATCTCGGGATTTCCCGTGGGCATGATCAGGACAGCCACGGTATATTTTTTTGTAATGGAATCCACGGAAAGAAAAGAGGTCTTGCTCGTAATGGTTGTGGCGAATTGCTGGGAGTGGTCCAGGTCCAGTCCCTCGTTCAGGCCGTAGCCGTAGACCTGGGTCCCGTTATTCGTATATTGGAACCAGTTCGTGAAAACAAGAGTGATCGTTCCGGGTGAAGAAATGACGTTCAGTTTGATCCTTGTGTTGCTTCTGATCAGGATATTGGTCTGTTTCAACGAATGAGCATAGCCGACGGGAGGCGTAGCCGTGACCGTGTATCTTCTGTTGGTCGCCAGAACAGTAGAAAAGGAGAAAGCCCCTGTGACGGGTCCTGTGGAGCTGTATGTGGAATTGATCTTGTCCTGGGAATTCGTGTATCTGACATCGAGGGAACAGTCGCCGACACCTGTTGCCAGGGAGGAATTGGTCACGATCCCGTAGAGTCTGGCCCCGGGAGACGGGTAGAGATGGACCTGGAGCGTCTCGCCGTCCAGCAAATAAGCATTGGTCGAAGCCTGGGTGTACAATCTGCGCGTGTTGGTATTGGAATAGCTTCCGCATATCACCTGATAAACACCGGCGCTGAGAGGGTAGGTCGTTACAGCCATGCCGTTCGTTCCGGTCAGGATCTGTGTTATCAGGTTCCCGTACTGGGCATCCCTAATGGTGACGGGGAAAATTCCCCCTTTCTGGTGGATGTTAACGGAAAGCACGCTTCTGGGACCGATATAATAATCCTGGGTGACGGGTGAGTTGTTCCTGTTCATATAATAGCTGCCGATATTAATCACGCCGTAGGGAGAGTCCTGGGCGCTTGAATCTCCCACGGAATAGGAATAATTGCCGTTCCCCTTGTAATAATCCTCATAATTTCCGGACAGATCGCTGGTTGTCTCTTCCTGGCTGGCATTAGACTGAAAAAGGCCGCCTGTGGGATAGAATACGATGGGGAGGCTCGGAAGAGGATACCGGGTCATGCTGTCGATCACTTTTCCCGACATTTTTGTTCTGGCATTTGTTGTCATGGTGATGTTCACGGTATTAGTGCCTGAACTGAGATCGATGGGAGCGGTGTAAGTGCCGTAAATATTGTATCCGCTTACAGAAGGCAATACCTTGTTCCGGGCGAACAGATTTCCCGCCTGGTAGGAATTATTCTGCAGTCCGTAGACGGTATAGCTTTGTCCGCCGGAGACAGGGCTGGAATACCGGCTGTTGTTATAACCGCTTAAATAAACCTGGACCCGGTTAGTGATACCGCCTGTAATGGTTATCCGGCCCCCCAGCCTGGCTGTGGAAGGCGCTGCTGTGACATAATTGGTCCGGGCGTTCGTGCTGAGGACGCTGTTCTGATAATCGTCGACCACGATCCGGGCGTTGTAGATGCTGTTCGGTACGGTCCAGGCCCGGTCGCTTTCCGGAC
>JAQTRT010000309.1 GCA_028711675.1 bacterium
TTTGAACGATCTTCATTGCCGGATGGCCGGCAAATTCAAGGTGCGGTTCGCCATTAACACGGATTCGCATGACACAGATACTTTCTGGCAGATCAGGCTGGGTATCGGTGTGGCAAGGCGGGCCGGCCTGGAGAAGAAGGATATTGTTAATTACAGTATCAATGATGTTTTAAGAAAAAAGGCCGGACGGTCCTGACTGTTACTTGCTGCACCGGTTGATGAATTCAAGGGTTTTTTTGAAAATGAGCTCTTTGTCATTATCCATGGTGGCCACATGATAGGAATTCTCCAGCCAGACCAGTTCTTTCTCCTGTGACAGGAGTTTTTGGTAGGTGTAGAGCGCGTTCTTGACAGGAAGCACATGGTCATTTCTGGATTTAAAGATCAGGCAGGGCTGAATAACTTTTCTCAGGTCCTTTTGTACGGTCCACAGCAGTTTGGTAAGCTCGTGCAGGCCGCCCATCGGTGTCCGGTCGTAGCATATTTCTTGCTGGTTCGTATCCTTGATATCATTGGAGATACCGTCTACGGATTGGATAATATACCGCAATACGGGAGTGATATAAAGGGCAGGATTATGGAGAAGGAGCATGTGATTGACCAGGATAATGCCTTTCAGTTCCGGATGCTTTTCAGCCAGATAAAGGGTCAGGGCTCCTCCCATGGAGAGCCCGGCCACAAAGATCTTGCTCGCCCTCTTTTTCAGGAGAGCCAGGCCGTCCTCCACATCCCTGATCCAATCCCGGAAAGAAACTTTATTCAGGTCCTGCCATCGGGTGCCGTGGCCCGTGAGCCTGGGGATCTCCACGTGACATCCCTTGTCTGCCAGGTATTTCCCGAGCGGATAAACACTGGACGTGGAGCCGGTAAAACCCTGGAGTACCAGGACACCTGTCTGTGAACTGCCTTTGAACGAGAACGGCCCCCATCCTTTTTGTATCTCCATGGCTTTGCCTCCTCTCCAAAATACAATGACCTTATTATAATGCATAAAAAAAAGATGACAAATTTTTTTCAATTATAAAAAGGGATTTACTATATGGTCGGGAGGGTATAAATAATTGTTTTTTCTCATTCTCGCGCCCCATCCTTGGGGCGCTCCGAGGGTTCCGCCGGCTTTTCCATTCATGGAAAAGCTACGGCTTCACAAACCGAAAAAACAATTATTTTAACCCTCCCGACCATGTTAAATTCAAAATTTAAAAAAATTGTGGGCGGAAACCCGGAAGAGGCTATGTAAAGAAGCTAACTTTCCCTGACGATAATGGAATATGAGGTAAGGTTATGGTCACTTTGGAGAATATCTATCAGAACGGCCAGGTAAAAAAATTCAAGAAAGGCGAAAAGCTGTTCAGCCGGAACGAGATGGTGGGTGAGGACGCTATTTTTTTCATCAAGCAGGGTCTGGTGAAGCTCCTGATCTTCAAAAAAGACAGGACCGAGCTGAAGATCTACCTGAAAGATGGCGACCTGGCGGGTGTGGCTGAGGTTTACGCGGATTCCCCGCGCGTCACGGAAAGCATCTGTGACTCGGACGTGGAATGTTATATCTGGAACAAGAGTAATTTTATCTTAACGGTCTCCATGATCTGGGAATTATCCCTGTATACCATCAAATCCCTTTCCGTATTCCTGAAGATCATCAATTCCGAGTTCGTGGAGAAAGAAAATATTAAATTTTAAGCTGTAACGACAGAGGAAGGATACATCCATGGAAAATATCTTTGACGAACACCTGATCAAGTTCAGCTTCGAAGGGGAAAAGGCCATCACGTGGGACCTGCTGAAACGGTTCGGTAAGGTATACAAGAAGAACCAGATCATTATCAAGGAAGGGGATGCATCGGATGAGATTTATCTCCTTGTCAAAGGCAGCTGTTATGTGGCCAAGACCATGGATAATGCCTATAAGATCATGAACATCATCCATGAGGGAGAGCTCTTCGGCGAAATGGCGGTCTTTGACGAAAAGATGCGGTCCGCCACCATCGCGGCCCGGGAAGAGGAGACGGTTTGCCTGAAATTCCCCAGGAACGATTTCATCGAGATATTCAGGGCCCATCCCAGGTGGTGCGAGAAGATCATCCGTGAAATGGGTGTCCGCATCGTGAAAATGATCGGGGAATTATAAAAATTAACAATAAACAGCTTCACAAACCGGAGAAAGAAACAATCTATATCCAGATTTTTTTAATAAGTCGGCTCCTTACGGATTTGTAGACTTTCCTTTTTTATTCAATATAATAAAACAAGCCCATGAAGACGCGTGATCCTTTATTGAACCAGCCTGAACCCGTTACCCTGTTCCTGCCTGTCGTAGAAGCCCTTCTGAAAAAAAACGGATGCAGCGCAAAGAGGGAAGAGATCGTCCGGTGTTTTTATCAGGCCAGACCCAGGATCGCAATCATCAGCGGCAGCGAGGACCATCCGGCCCATATCTACGACGATATCCTGATACGCTGTCTGGTCAGGGACATATGGTCGCAAAAGGGTATCCCGTTCGTGTTCAAAGTACCTTCTCTCTGCGACGGCATGGCCCAGGGGCACAAGGGCATGGAATATTCTTTGGCTTCGCGGGACCTGACAGCAGAGATAGTGACAGGCCAGATCATCGGCCATCACTATGATGCTGCTATTTTTCTCTCCGGCTGCGACAAGAATCCGGCAGGTTTCCTGGCTGCTGCTTTGAAAACAAACCGGGTCTATAAAAAAGAGTTCGGGAAGAATTTTATCTTCCTTTTCCTGAACACGCCTGTCATGAAAGATATTCCGCTCCCGGCTTCATTGAAAAAGATAATGCCGGCGTCAGAGGCGCTGCAGGCCTTGTTCCCGGAAACCCTGAAGTGCAACGTGTACGCCAAATATTTCAAGGTCCTGTCCGGCCTGGAAAAAAAAGGACGGGCGAAAGAAAGCGCTCGGATTCTCCGCAGCCTGGCTCCTTATGTCTGTACCACGGGCGGTACATGCGCTTTCATGGGTACGGGAAATACTTCCAAGTTTATTCTATACAGCCTGGGCCTGGTGCCGGACGAATATGCTCTGCCTGTCCTGAAAGATTACGTGAACCCCAACGCCTCCCGAAGGGTCACAGATCTCCTCTTCCGTCTCATTCGCAATAAAAAGGATATCAGCCGGATCGTTGTTGAGAATTTTGAAAACAGCCTTCATGTCCTGGGCTGTATCAACGGTTCGCTCAACTGGATCCTTCATTTCCGGTACTTGTCCGGTCTCACGGGATATGTAAAAGATATCATCCACTCGGTCCATGACAGGCCGGTCCTTATCCCGGCGGACCG
>JAQTRT010000310.1 GCA_028711675.1 bacterium
TACTCCGGCGACTGAAGCAACTGCTTTAAAAAATAAGCGGTACCGTCGATGGAATAGGTCAGGATACCCGAGTACTGATGGGTTATCTGTAAAGGGATCCCGCCCACAGCGGAAGCGATCACGGGTTTTGATTTCCACATGGCTTCTGATACCGTCAGGCCAAAACCTTCCTTCAAAGATTTCTGCAGGATGACAGTGGAAGCGCGCTGCAGGGCATTTATCTCAATATCGCTGCTGGGAGGGAGAAAAATAATGTGGATATCCGGGTCATTTTCAGCCGCTGTCGTCACTTCCTCCAGCACACGGCTTCCCTCCGGATCATCCGTGGCGCCTCCGCCGGCCAGGACAAGCTGGCAATCGATATTCCGTTTTATTTTTTTATACACAGAAATAACGCCCAATGGGTCTTTTAAATAATCGAAACGGGAGATCTGGCATACCATCGGCCTGTCTTTATCGATCCCGAACCGCTCCAGAACAGAGTCAATGACCTCCCGGGGCAGATCCTTGTTCTTGTCGCTCAGGGGATCGATGGAAGGCGAGATCAGATACTGGGGGATGGATACTTCCCGCACGAAAGAAGGTGCGGAAATGACCATGGCGTCGTATTGCTCGATGAAACCCTTCAGAAAATCCCAGATATGCGGCTGGGGCTGGGTAAAATCGATGTGGCAGCGCCAGGCCCATTTCTTCCCCAGTTCCTTCTTTTTCCCGATCAAGCCGATGGGCTGGGGATCATGGACAAAGACCACATCCCCGTAAAAATTGATCTCCGCGGCATTCTCCCTGTTAACCTCAAGAAAATAGTCCAGTTCCTCGTTGAGGATCTCGCAATCGACCCCGTGCAATCCGTTATGCATCTTCTTGGTGATCTGGAAGAATCTCTCATTGCCTTTGATAACGTCCCATCTGGCGTCAACGTTCAGCTCTTTCAGGAACGGGATGATCCTGGTCAGGAGCTCCGCTACGCCCCCGCCCACTGAGGTCGAACTGATATTCTGGATGATCCGGCCCTGCAGTTTTTCCGCCAGCATGTACAGTTCGTCGATGATATTCAGCCCCACAATATCCTTATAATTATTTATATGAACCATATTTATGCACGATCTCCACAATCCTTTTTCGTAAATGATCCAGAGTAATGGTGTAGGGGTCCAGAGCCGAGATTTTTTCAGCGGCCCGGTTGTCTCCCCTGTCCTTCAGCCAGAGGGAAAAATCATTGTCATTTTTACCGTGCCTCAGACGCGCTTCAAAAACATGAAAATACAGGGAATTGATACTTATCTTTTCCAGTATCTCCGTGAATTCCCTCAGATCATGCGCCGCATAAGGCGTCTGAAAGATGAAACTAACACAGCTCATGAAATAGAACCGCGCGTTGTCATGATTAGCAATGGTGTACTTGCTATCATGCAGAAATTTTTGAAGTATCCGGATAAACTCAGAGCGCAGCTCCTCCAGGTCCCTGAAATTCACGATATTGACGCTGGCAAAAGCCTCCCCTAGTTCCTTGATCTTAATGATGTTGTTCAGCCAATAGGCAAAATCATTTGGGGGTTCCGGCGACAGATAGTGATGCTGCTGAAGGAACTTATGGGTATGATAGTAGATCGAGGATGCAGGGACCTTTTTAATACCGTCCAGCAGTTCAGCGGGAGTGCATGCCGTCACACCCAGGACCCTTATCAGACCGGAATAGGAAAAAAAATAGAACGGTTTTTCCATGCTTCACATTCCTCCATGATTTTCAAGAAAATATATAATATTTACTCCCGTTCCTACCGTAGGTCACTAAACCGGAATTAATGACTTGAATATGAACAAGATAAACCGTGAACCAGGCTAATGTGCTTAAAAAAGAAAGAAAAAGCCCGTAAATATAACCCACATACCATGTGGACAAGGAAATCGGAATCAAATACACCAGAGTGAACGTGATCTGCGGGCCTGTAAACCTGAAATCAATAATCCAGATGGCAATCACCAATAATAAATCCATAAAGAACATAACGACTTTAAATCCTTTGAACGGAACGGACATCATATCTATATTTTTATTCCTTCAGTTCCGACAGTAATTTCAATACTTCCTGATTATTCATCAGATTAAACCGGGCATAGGAAGGGGAAATACCGACCCTGAACGTATAAGCTGTGGACGGCAGTATTTTGAACATATCCTCGTCGGTCCAGTCGTCGCCCACGGCCAGGATAAAATCATAGGGCCTTTTATCTTTCCAGTAAAGGGACGCGATCCCCTTATTAACGCCCGCGTTCCGTACTTCAATCACTTTATTCCCCTGCAGGATCTGGATATCGATATTGGCCGTGAACTGGACCAGTTCGTCAACAAGCTCCCGCTGGCGCTGCAGGGCCATTTCCGGATCAGATCTGCGGTAATGCCATACAAGAGCGAACTCCTTCTCCTCAAGGAACGAACCGGGAAGTCGGTCGGTATACACATCCAGGATTGGCCTGATCTGATTCTTCCAGTCATCGGTGAGAGGCTTGATCATGCTCCAATCCTCCGCCTTATCTTTTATCCAAGCGCCGTGTTCCGCCACCAGGCCCACAGGGATACCGGACAGCCAGTTTTGCAAAGAAATCCTGTCCCTGCCGCTGACAATGACCACATCATTCCCGGATGAAGCGCAAAGGTCCTTTAATATCCTGATCAGATCTTCGGAAGGTACGGCCTTCTGGGGATGGTCTTTAAAAGGCACAAGAGTCCCGTCATAATCCAATAAAATAAGCCTGTTGCCTGATTTTTTATAATCACTGATCAACTGGGACCGGATATTGTTGTTGATCTGTTTGGCGCTGAATTTTTTCTGTTTCTCCCTGATATCCATGAGCGATCTCATAAATTCTTCCGCCCACTTGATGACGTCGTACCGTTTGATCCTGAGCTGCATGGTTTGATTCCGTTTTATGACCTCTTCCTTAGGCATATTCAGGGCCTGGTTCAATGCATCCGCGATGGACTCGATATGATTGGGATTGATGATGATCGCTTCACCCAGTTCTTTGGACGCCCCGGCCATCTCGCTTAATATCAGTACGCCGTCCTCAAGGGACTGGGAAGCGATATATTCCTTGGCCACCTGGTTCATCCCGTCCCTCAACGGAGTTATCAAACCTATATCACTTATACTGTATAAGGCCGTAAGATATTCAAAAGTGATGGAACGGTACTGATAGATCAAAGGCATCCAACCTGCGTTTCCGAACCGGCCATTGATCTTTCCAATATATTCATCAATCTCCTTTTTCATCTGCTGATATTGCT
>JAQTRT010000053.1 GCA_028711675.1 bacterium
CTGGAGCAACCTTTCCTCTCTCCATGTCGCGGCCCAGACAGCCCCGGTCACCGCGACAAATACGCTGCTGTCAGGCGTGCCTGAAGGCAAGTACCATTTCTACGTTACGACCCTGGATGACCCCAGCCCGCTGACCGGCTCCCTTTTCACCAATGAAGCATGGTATTCAAGCGCCAGCCATGTGACCGTAACTTATACCACCATCATAGCTGTCTCGAAATCCATATCCAACATTGCCCTCAATAACAATCCCGTGGCTGCCATCCCCGGTTCCACGATCACCTACAAGATATCATATTCCAACCTGGGCCTTATCAGCGCCTGGAACGTTGTCGTTTACGACAGGCTCTCGCCCCGCGTCACGTTCTCCACGGCCGCCATGGGATCGGCAACAGGCTGGACCATCCAGTATTCCACCAATACCACACCGCTTCAGGATTATAATTCCGCTCAATACAGCAATAATTATATTTCTAAAGACAGGATAAAATGGATCCGCTGGAAAAAACCGGATATGGGAACAGTCGAGGACGGCAGGTCCCTGGTCTATAAGGTCATTATTAAATAATGTGGGGACGGTGCTTGACATTTTGACATTTTATTCCAGGCTGTCCATTAAATAACACCGCAAGCTGTATCACTTCTGGCATAACAAATGTCAAAATGTCAAGCACCGTCCCCTTGGTCTATTTTTTTATGATCAGCTTCAGCTTCTCATTGATCTCATCACCCTTGATATAGATGATATAGATCCCGGCCCCGGCCCTGTTTCCTGTTTCACCGATCGTACCGTCCCATTCCGCGTATTCCCCCTCCTGAAAATTCCTCCTGGCAAAGGACTTGATCAGGTTCATATTGACCGTATAGATCCTGATCTCCGCGGAAACAGCCTGACCGATATATATTTTTACCTTCCGGCCCTGGGAAAGGTCCAGGTAGTTGGGATAAACTCCGGTTTTTAATCTCCTGGCATTGGTCTGTTCCGCCTGGTTCGTTCCTGGGGACGAAGGAGAGGCAAGGAATTTCTGGATCCTGTGATTCCCTGTATCCGCCGTATACACGCTGCCTGAGGCGTCTACACAGATGCCGCTGGGACGGCTGAACTCTCCCTGTCCTGAACCCAGAGACCCGAACCTGGCCAGGAACGTGCCTGTACCGGAGAATTTCTGCATCCTCCAGTTCATCTTATCAGCCACGAAAACATTCCCTGCCGCGTCAACATCAACCTGTTCAGGTGTATTCAACTGACCGTCACCAATTCCCTGAATACCCCAGCGGCCGAGATACGCTGTGTTGGTGGCGAATTTTTCAATACGGTGGTTACCGCTGTCCGCAACAAATACCGATCCCGTCCGGTCCGCTGCGATACCGCGGGGATTGTTGAATCTGCCGGCATTGGTCCCGGGACCGCCCCACCGGTAAAGGAAGGTCCCGTTCGTGGTAAAGACCTGGACCCTGTTATTCCCGGAATCCGAGACATAGACCCTGTTGAACTGATCGACGGTAATGCCGACCGGCAGATTGAAGGCACCGCTGTTCGTGCCGCTGCCTCCCCATTTCCGGATAAAGGAACCGCCGGGATCGAATTTCTGGATGCGGTGATTGCAGGTATCTGCCACATAGATATTATTCGCTTCGTCCACTGTTACGGCATGGGGCTGGTTGAACTGGCCGTCGTTGGTCCCAAGACTGCCCATTCTTGCGACAAATCCGCCTGAGCTCGTGAACCTTTGGATGCGGTTATTATACCGGTCCGCGGCAAGTAATGTATTGTTCTTGTCAATATCCAGGTACATGGGGTCCTGGAACATACCTGCATTACTTCCGCTGCATCTCCATGAAGACAGGAACTGGCCGTTGGTGCCGTATATATTGATGCACCCGATCTCCATGTCGCAGACATAGACCTTGTCCGATAAAGGATCGAACGCTACGGAATAAGGATATCGGAACTGGGACGGTCCGTATCCGTTCGTTCCCCAGGCAGAGAGGAACTGGCCGTTGGTCGTGAATTTCTGGATCCTGTAATTACCTGTATCCGCCACATAGATATACCCGTCCGGGTCAACGTCCAGGCACCTGGGACGCTCGAATTTCCCGCCGTTGGTCCCTCCCCTGCTGCCCCAGTTGGTTATCCATGTGCCGTTCGTGGAGAACTGAACGATCCGGTGATTGTCCGAATCAGCCACATAAACATATCCCGCCGGGTCGTATGCCACTCCGCGGGGCGTTTTCAGGCCCCCGATATTGCTGAGCGTGGTCCCGTTGGTCGTGCATTTCTGGAGCCGGTCATTCCCGCTCTCCACGACATAAAGGTTCCGGGCCTGGTCCATGGCCAGGTCCCGCGGCGCGTAGAACTCACCCGGGCCGCTGCCGGATGTGCCGAACTTTTTTATAAAAGTGCCGTTCGTGGTAAAGACCTGTATCCTGTCGTTCCAGGTATCGGCCACATAGACATGGAGCGACTCATCGACATAAACAGCTTCCGGAATATAGAATTGACCGTCCCCTGTACCGGCACTGCCCCAGGCCTTGACGAACTGGCCGTTGGTCGTAAATTTCTGGATACGGTAGAATTCCGAATCCACGATATACACATGCCTGTCAGGCCCGATAACAACACGGTGGGGATTATAAAAATACCAGGGCTGGCTCTGGACCGGCCAGAGGCGGTCGAAGCTGTACTGGGTCTGGCCAATCCGGGGGTGGATGAATAAAAAAAAGAAGAGAACAACGAAAATATTTCTTTTAAGCTTCATAGATGATACCGATGAAGAGATAACCGGCGCACTTAAAAATATGCCGTTATTTCGAGGACTTCTTTTCCTGAAGCTTCTTCTCGGCTTCCTTAATCCTCTTCTGCAGTTCCTCGTTCTCAGGGTCCATCTTCAGGGCCTTGTTCCAATTACTGATGGCGTCGGCATAGGATTCTTTGATAAAAGCGTCCAGGCCGAAGAAATAATACTGCTTGAACTCCTTTTCCTCCCCTTCTTTCCAGCGGATGATCAGGATCTCGCTCCGCCTGTTCCTGGACCGTCCCTGCTCAGTGGAATTGTCCGCGACCTGTTTTTCCGCGCCGTATCCCTTGAAAGTGGTTCTCTTGGAATCTATCCCCTTCTCGACCAAATAATCATATATCGCCTTGGCCCTGTTATCGGACATATAAGTCCGGTGTTCACGGTCTCCCGCGTCGTCGGTATGGACCATGATGACCACTCTCCTGTAATCCTCATCCTTGATGACATCCGCCACTTTATCCAGGACAGGTAAAGCTTCTTTTCTCAGCTCCACGCTCTCCTTATCGAACAGTTTTGTCTGTTCATCGCTGATGTTGATGCGAAGTTCTTTCTTCTGGTCCTTTATTTCCATCACAGGCTCTGTTCCGCTGCTTTTCTGTTCCGGTATATGCCGGAAGACCAGAGAAATGACATGCCGGGCGCCGATATCCTCTGAAGGGATGAAAGAATAATCAAAACCTATATTAAGCCGTGATACCGTATATCTTCCGCCCAGGCCCAGGGAGAGATTATCCACACGCTCCTCTGTGAACTTATATCCCAGCCTGACAAAGACCCGTTGCCGGAAAGAATATTCCAGGCCGCAGTTGAAGACCACGCTGCTATCATTGGGTAAGTTCAGTTCAAGAGCGGTCAGGACCTCATGCTCCTTTTCCCCCAGGAACTTATAGCTGGCTCCGGCCCGGATATTCCTGGGCAGCAGGGTTTCTTCGCTGACGAATTTCAGGGATGATCCCAGGTTCTGCACGGATACTCCCAGGCCGAGGTTGTCGAGCAGTTTTTTCCTGCCCAGGCTGGAAATGCTCATCCTGTACAGCAGCCCGAGATCAAAGGCAAGAGCGTTCCGGCTGATGTCCACCAGCCGTGTATGGATATATTTAAAATTAATGCCAAAATTCAGGTTCTCTCTCAGGCCCAAAATCCTTAACGGATTATTGGCATAAGCCAGGTTAAATACCGTATCCCCGGCTGAAAGCTTGCCTTCCACGCTGCTTCCGCTCTCGTCATACTGGTCAAAATCCGGTAATATGAAAAGGTCCATACTAAAGGCAAGGTAACCGCCATACAGACCGGCCGGAAGCCTGGTCCCGATTACCGCGCTGCCGAAGTTCATATCGAGCGGATAAGGCATATACATCAAACCGGCCTGAAAGGAATCCAGCGTATTCAGGCCTGCGGGATTGACCGAGATGGCATTGATATCGTCAGCCAGGCCGGAATAAGCGTCACCCAGGGAAATAGCCCTGGCCCCGTATGAATCCATCAGCAGAGCCGGCACTCCTGATTCGCCTAAACCGGCAAAAAGCGAAGAGACAGCCGGAATAAGCATAAAAGCCAGACAGGATATTAAAAATATTTTTTTATTCATTTTCAACTCCCTTGTTCGATGAAATCAACTTTAAATATAAGGGATCTGATGTTTTTGTTTTTCCTATACTATATTATCGGATTCAGGACCTGATTTATTTCTGTATAATGACCTTTACTTTTTTGCTTACTTTATCGCCTTTGATCAGGACGATATACACACCGGCTCCGACCTTTTTTCCGGTCCCGGTGACGGTCCCGTCCCAGACCTGGAAACCGCCTTTTTCATAATACCTTCGGGGAAAATCCCCGACCAGCTGGCTGTTCATGTTGTATATCTTTATCCCGGCATTATCCGGTTCACCCGGGACGATCCTGAAACTTTCCCCGGAATCCAGGCTGATAAGGTTAGGATACACGCCTGCGGGAATGTTCTTATCTTTATACAGGCTGTTGAACAGGTCGAATTCAGCAGAGGAATATCCGGTACTTCCCGCGCTGTTCACGGCCCTTATCCTGTACCAGTACTTATCAGCCCCTCCCAGGCCGCTGTCCGTATAGTTGGTGCTGTCGGCCGCGGCTACGGCCAGCAGAGTAAAACTGTTCCCGTCACTGCTCCGGTATATTTCAAAACCTGACTCATTGACTGTCTGATCCTTCCAGGAGACGACTACGCTGTTCAGGCTGGGCGCGCGGAACGATACAGAGCCCGGAGCTGAAGGAAAAGGCGGCTGTATATATTTCACGGTAAAGTAATCCCAGTTTGCGCCGTTATCCCTGCGTCCGGCGAGGTAGATAGAACCTTCGGCGTCCACAACGATGCCCCGGCTGTAATCATCCCCCTGCCTTCCGTCAAACCTGTCGGTCCACATCAGGTTCCCGTCCGGGTCATATTTTAATGTCAAAAAGTCCCAGTCCGTACTGTTAAAGATCCTTCCTGAAACGTATAAGTTCCCCCATGCGTCTGCCCAGGCTTCACGCGGCTCATCCTCTGTCCCGGAATCGTATCTCCTGGTCCAGACCTGATTGCCATCCGTATCAAGCTTAATTGAAATGATATCGTTATTCACGCCGTTATCATTGGCACCTGTCACATAAACATAATCCAGACCGTCCAGGGCCAGGCCGAGTGGCACGGACGTTCCGGACATGCTCGAACGCTGGGTCCAGATGGTCAGGCCGTCGCTAGCCCTGTATTTTATCGTAAAAAAATCCCTGTTGGCAGGGGTGCCTGAATCGCCGGTCACATAAAGGTAACCCGACTGGTCTGCCCTTACTTCATTGGCCTGGTCATCAAGAGGCTGGTGATAGTTCTGGGTCCAGATAACAGCGCCCGTAGCAAGGCTGAACTTGACTGTAAAAAAATCATTGGTGCCGTTGCGGCCTTTATGTCCCGTGGTATACACGCCTGTCCCATCCACATCCACATCCTCGGCCATTTCCGTGATCCCGTAACTTGCACGCTGGGTCCATATCAGGGACCCGTTCATGCTGTATTTCAGGACAAAGATATCCCCGTCAACCCCGTTATCCTTTTCACCGGCCACATATACGTTCGTGGAAGTATCGGCCGCGATACCATAAGCAATATCATATCCGGCGCCGTAGCCGAACCTCTGGGTCCAGATGGTCCTTCCGTTGGTCACATTGTATTTGACCGTAAAGAAGTCCTGGTCACCTGCTGTGGTAACATACCCCGTCACATAAACATATCCACGGCCATCCAGGGTAATGTCATAAATGACATCATCCAGGCCTTTGTTCATCTGCTGGGTCCAGACAGTCACAAGACCTGCCCTGAGCGGCAGGTTAAAAACCAGGAAAAGGAACAGGGATATCATGAACGGAAGAACGTTCTTTCGGGGGTTTAAGCGCATATCTCCACCTATTATATCTTACATACCGGTTCGCCGGTATTCAGTTATCTTAATATTATATCGGTATTTTTTTCTGTCAACTTCTTTATCGATTGATGAAAGATCACGCTCTTTGGGATCACAAAGATCATCTTTTTTATCCATTAAATTATTAATAAACTATTATATAGAATATATTTGACATTTGATTATTTTCCTGTTTTATTATAATAACTTCAAGCCGCAATAGAGGAGGAACCCATGGATATCAGGAAAGTCATCTCTGCAGTAAAAAAAGGGATCTTGCTTCCGGCTTCTTTCCTTCAATCTTTTCTGTCCCGGTTCAAGGTCTCGTTTAAAAAAACATCTTTCTTTGCTTTGGTTCTTTTCCTGTTCACTTTTATCCTTCTTCTGCTCCAAAGCCATAATTTCCCATGGGCCCTTAACGAGCTGTTCCGTCTTCTGCTCACCAATGCCATTATTGCCCTGGTCGCTGTTGTGGTAAAACGGATCATTCTGACAAGATGGGGGAATTTTCTCCACGGTTTTATTCTGATCCTGATCCTGGAATGCCTTTCCGTGATATTGATCCGGCTGGCCGGCATCAAAACACCCCTCTTCACTCTCATTCTTTTAGGCCTTGGCCTCTATCTTTATATCCTGTTTGATGATTTTATCCATTTCTTTCTGCCCGGAGAGAAACAAGAGAAAAGAACAGGAACAAACCTCAACAGCCTGTTCAAACCTGTTGCCTCGTTCCTGGCTGCCTTACCTGGTTCGATAAAAAACATTTCCTCTCTGGCATACGGGAAAATAAAAGAAAAGGTCAATATCAATCTTTTCTTTATCCCTATTATGGTCCTGCTGCTTCTCCTGGTCCTTTATTCTGTTTTTATCAATCTGTTCGCTGTCCGGGTCGTCATGTGGTCCCCTGAAGGCCTTGTGCCTTTCCGAACAACGATCAGCATGAAGTTTTCAGGACCTGTCACGCCCCTGCCCGAGGACGTGGATATCGTGAGCCCGACGGACCGGACGAATACGGTCATGACCGCATCTGTCACTTCCAACCTTATCTTCATCAAGCCGTCCGTGAAATATTTCGAGATCACGCCTCCTTTAAAAGGCGTTTACCGGATCGAGGACAGGGACAGGATCATCTTTGTCCCGGACGGACAGCTCAGCCCCTCCACACGGTACAGGGTCAAGCTTCTTACATCAAGGCTGAGAGCATCGAAAAAATTCATCCGGGGCAGGATCATCAGGTTCAATACCCCTGAATTCATGGTAACAGGCGTGAACTTGTTCTACAATATGGATATCCTGAAGAATGTAGAAAAAGAGGTAGTGGCTGAAGTGAACTTTAATGCTGATGTGGATATCGCTGAATTAAAAAAATATATTACCCTCCGGTTCGACAGTGAGGAAGTCACGGCAAGTATCGAGCCGTCCAATATCCCTACCCGCTTTTACCTTAAATCAAGCAGGGTGACAAGGGGAGAGGAGGACACCTGGATCAATCTTAAGATCGCAAAGAACCTTCCCTGTATCGGGGGGGCCATCCCGTTAAAGAAGGATTTTACAAAAGCCATCATCCTTCCCAAGAAAGTCAGACTGGCTGTCACCAGCGTGGAAGCATTCCCTGTGGCCGGCACCACGTATATCGCCGTTCTCTTCAACAGACCTGTCAGCCCCAGCATGGTGAAGCGGTATATCCGGATCGAACCGCAGTTCGATAACGGCGCGATCAAGGAACTTCCTTTTAACGCGGATACGGAGTACTGCTATGCCGTGCTGAAAGCTGATTTCAAGCCCAATATGGAATACAAAGTGGTCATTTATCCGGGTATTGCCGCCAAGACAGGCGAGGTGCTCAAGGAAGAATATTCCCGGACGGTCCAGATCAAAGATATCCAGCCTGAGGTCAGGTTCACATCAGGCGGGAGTATCCTGCCCCTGGGCGGCAATATGGACATCGAACTTTTCACCGTTAACCTGGACAAGTTCAACGTGAACATTGAAAAGGTCTTCCGGAACAATTTCATCCATTTCCTGAAGAACCAGAGCCCGGAATTCTGCAAGAACATACTTTATAAAAGCGTTGACGTGGAGAAGGGGCAGCTTAACGAACGTGTGCTTCATTACATCAATCTGAAGAATTTCTATGACATGGAATACAAGGGCTTGTTCAGGATAAAGATATCCGATCCCAAGGAGTATTATAACTACAACGATAAACTCGTACTCTGCACGGACCTGGGGCTGATCGCCAAGCATTCGGGGAACGACCTCATCATCAACGTTTACTCCGTGAAGAACCTTCTGCCCCAGTCTGACGTGCAGGTCAAGCTGGTGAGCTACGAGAACCAGGTGATCCAGGAAGCTATAACAGACCCGAACGGCGCATGCGTGCTGAAAGACTGGAAAGTGAACCGGTATAACTTTTCGCCTTTCCTGATCCTGGCGGAAAAAGGGGAGGATTTCTCCTATCTGAAATTCTCCGAATCCGAGATCAACCAGTCCCGCTTTAATGTGGACGGCGACCCGTTCACCATGGAAGGCATGGAAGCTTTCCTCACGCCCGAACGCGGGGTTTACCGGCCCGGCGATAAAGCGTTCATCACGGCCATCGTGCGGAACAAGGACATGTCCCTGGCTCAGGCCATTGACGTTCACCTTTATGTCTCAGATCCGCAGGGTGAAAAATTCACGGTTATCCGGAAAAGGATACCGGGGAACGGCATGATGTCGTTCGAAATACCCTTCCCTTCCTATGCCCGGACAGGGGAATATTTTATCCAGCTCAGGCTCAATGAGAACGTAGTACTCGGAAGAACATCCCTGAAGGTCGAAGAATTCATGCCGGATAAGATCAAGGTAGAGGTGAACGTACCGAAAAAAAGAACGGCTCCGGGACAGGCCGTTGAATTTACCGTAAAAGGCATCCAGCTGTTCGGTCCTCCCGCAGCAGGCAACAAGGTCTTTACGGACGTGAACTTCATCTCTATGCTCTTTACCCATCCGAGGTTCAGCGACTATACCTTCAATGATCCGGACAGAAGCTATTCGGACCAGAGGGTCTCCTCAGGAGAGGAACACCTGGATGAAAAAGGGGAAAAGCAGTATATCATCGACATACCAAGCCAGATCATGCCGCCTTCAGCTTTAATGGCCCAGGTCTATACCGAGGTATATGACGTGGGCGGAAGGCCTGTGAGCGCGGTCAAGACCATTCCCGTGAACAGGTACTCTGTTTATTACGGTTTAAGCACAGGCAGGAAGGACGTGTTCGTTACAGGTCAGCCTGTGAGGATCAATTATACAGCCATAGACCCGGACGGGAACTATAAATACATGACGAATGTCCGGCTCCTGGTGAAACGCAGAGTATACTATACCATTTTAAGGAGATACGGTATTTTCAGGAGCGGTTATGAATCAGAGAGTTACGAAGAGGTACTCATCCACAAGGATATCAACGTGAACGGGAAAGGGAGTTTCACCTTTACACCGGGCCAGGCAGGCCAATATTACATTTACTTTGGCCGTGAGGAAGCCATGCGCACAGGGATCGTAATGAATGTCCAGGGCCCGGGAATGATGGCCATGGACATTGAAAAAGCCCGGACCCTTACCCTGGAATTCAACAAGGAAAAATACCAGGCAGGCGAAAGTGCCCTGGTCAATGTATATTCCTCCATTCCCGGAAGGCTTTTCCTTACAGTGGAAAGGGAGAAAGTGCTCTATACGTATACGGCAATGCTGGTCAACAATAAGGCAGCTCTCCAGCTGCCGGTCAGGAGCGATTATCTCCCCAATGTATATGTCTCAGCCCTGGTAGTGAGGCCTCCTGATGCCGGGCTGAAAGACCTGCCGGCCAGCGCATTCGCCATCAGGTCCCTGAACATCGATCCTGCTGACCGGGAGATGAAATTCGATATAACAAGCCTGTCAGAGGTACGGTCCCGTGACGGCCTGGACGTTACGCTCCAGGTACCGGCTGCCTCGGCCTATGCCGGGGTTGTGCTCTTTGCCGTTGACGAGGGCATACTCCAGATCACAGGGTTCAGGACTCCCAAACCGTTCGATTTCTTCTATAGAAAGCGAGGCCTGACGACCCAGACCTTCTCCATCTTTGACTTTGTGCTGCCTGATGTGAAAGCACCCCAGCTGGCCATAGGCGGGGATGAGGAAAATTACATGGTGGCCCGGAAACATCTGAATCCCGTGGCAGCCAAGAGGGTCCGCTCCATCGCTCTGTATTCAGGTGTCCTTTATCCGGACACCACAGGGACCGTACGTTACCATTTTAACATACCGGAATTCAACGGCAGCCTCAGGGTCATGGCCCTGGCTGCGGATAACATGAGGTTCGGTTCATCATCAAAAGACGTGATCGTATCCGACCCCCTGGTCATCACCCCGTCCTTTCCCAGGGTTCTGGCGCCCAAGGATGATTTCGAGATACCCGTCAATGTATATAACAAGACCGGGAAAAAAGGCACGTTCAGGATCACGCTCAACACAGACGGTCCGGTCAGGATCAAGGGAGAGAAGACCCAGACCGTGACCATCGGGAACGCTGCCGAAAAAAAGATCTATTATTACGGACAGGCGGAAAACGAAGCAGGTAAAGCTGTTTTCACGATCTCAGGCGAAGGGAACGATGAAACTGTAAAGACCACTACGGAACTGGGGGTCAGGCCTGTCAATCCGGTTTCGACAGAAGCCAGATACGGTGCTCTGGGACAGGGCAAGGAGACCTCCATCAATATTCCCGGCGGGTTCATCAGGTTCGGCCAGAAAGTAAGGCTCTCCCTTTCCCCCTTCTTCGTGAGCCAGTATCTCAGGGGCCTTGACTACCTCATCCATTATCCGTACGGCTGCGCCGAACAGACCACCTCCACCGTATTCCCGCTGCTATACCTGAAGAACCTAGCCCTGCTCACAGGCGCTTTCCCCGGCCGGTCCGAAGCTATTGATTACTTCATCAAGGAAGGGATAAAAAAACTGGAGAACATGCAGATGCCGGACGGCCATTTCTGCTACTGGCCCGGCGGCAATTATTACAATGAATACACGTCCCATTATGTGAGCCATTTCCTGCTCGAGGCTGAACGCATGGGCTATGATGTGGATGACCAGGTCATCCGGAAGATCGGGAACACACTGGGTGCGGGCAGCAGCAGCAAAAAAGCCAAGCTGGACAGAAGGGATGAATACAACGGACAGGAGACGGACCTGTATATCCTGTACTTGAAGTCACTTATCGGCAAGCCTGATTTCGAGACCATGGAATATCTCAGGATCAATAAATTAAAAGAGATGAGCTATGTGGACCGGTGCCGTTTATCCTCCTGTTACGCCCTGATCGGCGATAAAAAAACAGCCTTGCAAATCCTGCCTCTTAAATTCCTTGTTGAATATTTCCCGCGTTATACAGGCGGTGATTTTGACTCATTGGTCCGGAGGCTCTCTCTGTATCTCATGGCGCTCTGTGAAGCCGACCCCCGGGCAAGCCAGAGGATGGACATCGTTAAACAGATAACAAAATATTCCAGGGACGGCTATTTCGGCACGACCCAGGATAACATGTTCGCGCTTATGGCCATATCCAAAGCCTTTGAGAGCCAGCAGGAGAACGAAATAAAGGCTGATCTTTATTTGAACGGCAAGCTTTACAGGAGCATTGCGGGAAGGTCCTCCTCGTTCGAGGATAATGCCCTGTCCGGCAAGACCCTTTCCCTGAAAAACGAAGGGCAGGATACGCTTTATTATAACCTGCTCACAGAAGGTACTTTCCTGGATAAGAAGCTGGCTGATGAGAACAGCGGCATGGTCATAACCAGGAGATATTACAATAAAAACGGCCGGGATCTCAACCTCTCGGCTGTGGTTCAGGGTGAACTGGTGGTAGCCACCATCTCTCTTGACATTAAAGAGAACAACATCGATAATATCGTGATCGTGGATATCGTGCCGGCCGGATTCGAGATCGAGAACCCGAGGCTCCGGTCGCGCGGCAGCCTTGATTTTGATCCGGACTATTCCTGGAATCCGGTCTATCAGGATATCCGTGACGACAGGCTCCTCCTCTTCTCAGGAAACCTGGGAGAAGGGGTCCACACATTCTCTTATACCCTGCGTGCTGTGACTGTGGGTGAATTTGCCATACCCCAGGCTTATGCCGAGGCCATGTATAATCCGGATTTATTCTCCCGGAGCAGGGACCAGGGCCGGGTGAACATCGTACGCGGGCAGTAATAGTATATTGGCGGGCTGGTCCTTGGTATATTCTTTTATGAACTCATGTAATCGGACATTAATATAAAATGAAAATTTTATTTCTTTATTTCATTTTTTACGTTTTAAGTGCTCTCTTCCCGTTACCGGACTATAAGCTGGAAAGGGACTATTCCACGGTATACCTTGACCGGAACAACGAACTGCTCAGGATATCCATCTCACCTTCCGGGAAATTCCGGGTCAAACTGCCCCTGGATGAGATATCAAAATATATACAGAAAGGTTTTATCCTGTATGAAGACAGGTATTTCTATCTCCACCCGGGGATCAATCCCGCGGCTATCCTGAGGGCGTTCTGCCTCAACAGCATGCACCAGAAGATCATTTCCGGCGGGTCAACCATCAGCATGCAGATAGCCCGCATGATGGAACCCAGGCCAAGGACCGTTCTCTCCAAAGTCCTGGAGATGTTCCGCGCGTTCCAGCTTGAGATGAGGTACGCTAAGCCCGAGCTTCTTGAGATATACCTGAACACAATACCGTTCGGCGCGAACATCGAAGGCGTGGGCGCAGCTTCGTACTTTTATTTCGGCAAGAGCGCCAAAGACCTGAGCCTGGCGGAATCGTGCCTGCTGATCGCCATCCCCAATTCCCCCAACCGGAATAATCCCAGACAGGACCCGCTGCGGGCTAAAACCCAGAGGGATAAGGTGATCGGCCGGATCGGCCCGGGGATGGGACTAAAAACCCGGATACTGGAGACATTGAAAAAAAGGCCGTTGCCCGGAACATACTTTCCCAATCCGTTCCGGACTCCTCACCTGATCGAGGCTAATAAACCCTGCTGGAACAGATTCTTCAGGAAGTTTACCATTGACCTGAACATCCAGACCTATTGCGAGGAACTATTGAAAGAAAGCATG